>JALZIX010000288.1 GCA_030860025.1 Actinomycetota bacterium | reverse complement strand
CCGCGCCGCTGTCGAACACCCGGGCGATCCCACCACCAGCCTGCACGCGCGACCCGGTGACCAGCCACCGGCCATCGGCACTGAACTTAAGATCCCGCAGCGACCCGTCGCCGCTGGCGCTCCACCGGACCACCCCGGTCTCAGCCTCGAACACCCACACCCAACCGAAATAGGGCGGTGGGGGGCCAAACGTGATGACGCCGCGAGGTTCGTTGGTGCCCAGAGCCACCCACCGCCCATCCGGGCAGAAGGCCACCTCGTGCGCAAAATGGCCGGTCGCGAGTCGAGAGCGCACGGCTCCGCTCTCGGCATCGAACACGGTCACCTCACCGCCACGGCTCCAGCCGGTGTCATCCGTGCTAATGGCCACCAACTGGCCGTCCGGGCTGAACGCCACGGAACGCACATTTCGCCAGACGTTGTGCTGGAATCGGCTCCGCTCCACGCCCGTGGTGGCGTCCAGCACGCGCACTGCAGAGCGGCCAGCCGGAAACTGGGGGGTCGGCTGCTCGTGTTCGCTCACAGCCAGTCTGCGACTGTCCGGGCTGAACGCCAGGTGAAAATCGGCATTGCTCAGCCGATAACGCTCCACTCCGGTGTCGGCATCCAACATCGGCGATGGCCACCCAAGTGGGCCGAGGGTCGCCAAGGACTGTCCGTCCGGGCTGAACACAACCACCTCCGCCACACCCACGGTCTGCCAACGCACCGACCCGGTCTGCGCGTCGAAGACCAACGTGACCCGGCTGATCCCGAACTGGCTCGACGGATCATTGATGCTCGCCGTCGCGGCAACCCACTGGCCGTCCGGGCTGAAACCGTCTGCTCTGGCGAATGAGAAGTCACTGGAGAGGGTGCACCGCTGAATCCCGGTTTCCGCGCTCAGCACGCGGACTCGCATCTGTGTTTGGCCGTCGAAGTCGCTGACCGCGATCCACCGGCCATCCGGGCTGAACGCAACGCGCTGTACGCGCCACTCATCGGCCACGCCCCACCGGCGCGCGCCGGTCTCCGCATTGGAGACACCCAAGGCACCTCCGGCCTCCCCAAAGGCGCCGGCGACCACCCACCGGCCATCAGCACTGATATCAACCGTTACGACCTGATCGCTGTAGGTCACCGCGTTCACCAGCCGACCTGGTGAACTCAACCGTCCCACCGCAAACTCATCAGTGTCCCGCCGATCCGCCGAGCAACGTTTGCCACATCCTCGCGACTCCTGATCGCCGGCGGAAGGCCTCGCGCCAGCGGGCAAGGAGCTTCCGCAATCCTGAGGGCGGCCGGTACCTTCGCATCGGCGGCAGCCACTGCCGTCAGCGGAAGTGGGGCACCCCATGGCAAATGGCCCGGAAATCATCGGTTCAGGTGAGTACCGATCCAGTCCCACCGTGCGCACCGCCCTGGTCGACGGGATCAACTTCACCAACAAGGCGTTGCGCTACTCCGAGATCAATGGACTGGCGATATTCGAGGGGGACATCGTCCTGGGCCGGGTCGAGGAAGTGGAAGCCGGCACCGAGCTTCGACGCCAGGTCGCCAGAAGCAACCGCTTTCTCGGCGACGTCATAACTGGTGACTGGTACCGCTGGCCCGGCGGCGTGGTGCCCTATGAGATCGACCCTGCGGTTCCGGCGCAGGAGCGCATCACCGATGCGATCGCGCACTGGCATCAGAAGACTGCGATCAGGTTCGTCCCGCGCAACGACTCACATCCCGATTTCGTTCGATTCGTCGAGGACGACGGCTGCGTCTCCAACGTCGGTCGGCAGGGCGGTCAACAGAACATCGGGTTGCAACAGAACTGCGGAACCGGTGCGGCGATCCATGAGTTGTTCCACGCGGTCGGAGCCTGGCACGAACAGAGTCGCGAGGATCGGGACCTCTTTGTGGTCATCAAATGGGAGAACATCGAGGAGCAGCACAAGCACAACTTCGACCAACACGTCACGGACAACGACGACGTGGGTCCGTACGACTACGACTCGATCATGCATTACTCGCGGAAGGCGTTCTCGGCAAACGGCGAGGACACCATCGTGCCGGTGCGGCCAGAGGCACACATCGGGCAGCGCGAGGGCTTGAGCTACTGGGACGTGGAAGCCGTCCGCTGGCTCTATCCGGATCTTGCCAAGTGGTCGACCAAGGAGAACGTCAAGGACGATCCCAAGGAGGGCGTGAAGGACGACCCGAAGGACGGCGTCAAGGACGATCCGAAGGACGGCGTCAAGGACGATCCGAAGGACCGAGTGAAAGATGATCCGAAGGAGGGCTTCAAGGACAAGGAAGACCCCCTGAAGCCGTTCCCGGGTGCCTTTGGCGAGACCACCCTGGAGCCGATGCGCGCGCCTGACCTCGGCCGACTCGGGCGTCCTGGGGCGACACCGTTCGTCCTTGGTACGGGGCAAGCACCGCCTGGGAGCGTCCGGTCCGGGATGACTCGCGGCGGCGGGCAACCGCCGCACGCTGCCCTCCTTGCCGACTATCAACGCCTGCTGGCGACTTTCGTGGCGCTGCATGCGGCGGGCGGCCTCAACGCCCGAGCGCGGGTCGCCTGGCGTCAGACAGCTGCCGCCTACGCCCAGCTGATCGGCGGACTGCCCTGATCCGTTCCGCATGATTCTGGTCATCAGTTACCCGGACAACCCGCATGTGCTGCGGGTGCTCGAACACATGCGGCGAGAGGTCGCCGTACTGGATCTTGCCGCTTTCCCGGCCAGCGCCGGGGTGGAGGCCCGAATCGGCCGCCGCCCCACCCGGCTGGCCATCCGGCTACCCGATGGGCGGCTGCTCGACCTCGACGAGGTACAGGTGGTGTGGCGCCGCCGACTCCGCCAAATCACGCCGCACCCGGATCTGGTCGACCCGGTCTCTCGAATGTTCGCTTGGTCTGAGACCGACGAGGCGTTGCAAGGCATCTTCCACGCCATGAGCTGCGTCTGGATGAACTCGCCGCTGTCCGACGAGGTTGCCCAGCGCAAGATCCGGCAGCTCCAGCTCGCCCGTCACCTGGGCCTCAGCATCCCGGAGACCCTGGTCACCGACGACCCACAGCTCGCCGCGGACTTTGTTCAGGCGCGTCCCCCGAACGGCGTGATCCGCAAGGCCTTTCGCACTCTCGCGGAGGCGCCGCGAGCGACCCGGCAGGTGACGGCGGAGGACCTGACGAAGATCGATGCGGTTCGGTACGCGCCGGTGATCTTCCAGGACTTCATACCGGCGGAGTTGGATCTGCGGGTCACCATCGTCGAGGACGAGGTGTTCGCGGCGGCCATCCGGTCCGAGCCCGAATTTGTCGCAGACTACCGCTCGGGCCTACCGAGTGCCTCGGTAACACCGCATGAGTTGCCCGACGACGTGGCCGATGGTCTGCAGCGGCTCATGAAGTCCTTCGACCTCAGGTACGGCGCGATCGACATGCGCCTCACACCGGAGGGGGAGTACGTCTTCCTGGAGGTGAACCCGGCCGGGGAGTACCTGTTCATCAGCGACCGAACCGAGCAGCCGATTCCGCAGGCAATCGCGGCGGCCCTGGAGCGGCACGACCGAGCACACAACCGCGGGTGAGCGATCGTTGCGCCGCTAGTCTGCTCTGGCACGAATGGCGGGGTTACTGGGAGCGGCTGGCCGATGGCGGCACCGTGACCGTGCCGCTCGAGAAGCTCGTTGACCGCCTCGACTTCACTGGATGGTCAACATCGCCCAATCCGCAAGCTTGATCCCCGGGTGGGTCAGTCGCCGACTGAGCGGCATTCACGCGCGCGTGCCGCGACGTAGTCGTCCGGGGCAGCTGCGGCCTGCGCCGCGTCGGCCATCAGGCCAATGGTGCGCGCCGAGGGCAGTCCGCCTTCGAAGGCATCAAGGACATAGGTCCAGGCCAGCACATCGCCGATCAGGGGTGTGCACCCGGACCCGGACCCGCAGGTACAGATCGGTGTCGGCGCCCTCCCAGGCATCGAGAGCGCGCTGGTCCTCGCTGGAGACATCGAACAACGCGACGAAGACGTGCTGGCCCTCGGCCGGGACGATCGTCGGGAGCGCTCCCTCCCAGCCGAGCTCTTCGCCGCCGAACGTGAGCCGCCAGTCCCGGATCCAACCAGTGCGCGGCCGGGGAATGTGGGCAGCGCCGAGCATCTGCGTCGGGTCCATGTTGGAGCCGTACGCCGCGTACACGGCCACCGGCGCAGCCTAGTGCGGCGGCAACCCGGATAGGGCCCAAGCGCCGCGTCGGCTCGGTCGCCGGATAGGTGAGAATGAAGCTGTGACCAGCATCGTGATCATCGGCGGCGGGCCGGCGGGATACGAGGCGGCGCTCGTCGCGGCCCAACTGGGCGCAGAGGTCACCGTCGTCGAGCGGGACGGCATGGGTGGAGCGTGCGTACTCGCCGACTGTGTCCCTTCCAAGACGTTCATCGCCTCGAGCGGGGCCCTGACCAGCATTCGGGACAGCGGCAGCCTCGGGGTACGCGCCGGCGATGTGGCGCGGGCCAGCCTCGACCCGGCTACGGTGCACGGCCGGGTCCTGGCCCTGGCAGCGGCGCAGTCCGCTGACATCCATGGCCGGCTGGAACGAGAGGGCGTACGCCTGCTGGCGGGCTCTGCACGATTGGCCGACGCGACCCCCGGCATGGCTCGGCATCTGGTGCGCGCCGAGTTCGCCGATGGGGTCGAGGATGTGGACGCCGACATCGTCCTGCTGGCCACCGGCGCCGACCCCCGAATCCTGCCCGGCGGTGAACCCGACGGGGAGCGGATCCTGACCTGGCGCCAGGTGTACGACCTCCAGGACTTTCCTGAGCACCTCGTGGTCGTCGGGTCCGGGGTCACCGGCGCCGAATTCGCCAGTGGCTACCTCGAAGCCGGTGTTCCGGTCACGATGGTCTCTTCACGCGACCGAGTACTTCCCGGCGAGGATGCCGATGCCGCCGAGGTGCTCGAGCAGGTGTTCATGAAGCGGGGCGGCCAGATCGCCAAGCAGGCACGCGCATCGGGGGTTCGTACGGACGGGTCCAGCGTCGTCGTCTTGCTCGAAGATGGGCGCGAGGTGCGCGGCTCGCATGCGCTCATGACTGTCGGCTCGGTACCGAATTCTGCTGGACTGGGACTCGAATCGGCCGGCGTGAGCGTGACCTCGAGCGGTCACATCCTGGTGGACAAGGTCTCGCGCACGAACGTGGCCGGCATCTATGCGGCGGGCGACGTGACCGGTGTCTGGCCGCTGGCCTCGGTCGCGGCCATGCAGGGCAGGGTGGCGATGTGGCATGCGCTGGGGGAAGCGGTGTCGCCGATCAAGTTGAAGACGGTGGCGGCCAACGTATTCACCCATCCGGAGATCGCGACGGTCGGGCATTCGGAGAAGGTGATCGCTGAGCGGGGCATGGCCGCGGACACCATCATGCTGCCGCTGGCCACCAATGCGCGAGCCAAGATGGTGGACTTGCGTGACGGCTTCGTGAAGCTGTTCTGCCGCCGCCCGACCGGCGTGGTAATCGGTGGTGTCGTGGTGGCGCCGGTTGCCTCGGAACTCATCCTGCCGATCGCGCTAGCAGTGCAAAACAACCTCACCGCGGCCGATCTTGCGCACACGTTCTCGATCTACCCGTCGTTGTCGGGAACGATCACCGAGGCTGGGCGCCGGCTCATGGCTGCCGACGACCTCATCTAGGCACCGATCGACCAACGTGACAGCTTCTGGCGGCGGCACGCTCGATCTTGCTTACCTGCGGGCACATCCACACGTCGTCCCCATGATGGTGCGCCACCAGCGGATTCGAGCCACTCCGTTGCCGGGCGGAGATACTTGTGTCGCCGAACTGTTCACCCTCGACGGCGGCGAAGCGGTGTTCGCCAAGTCCCGCGAGGGCGCGCCCGCGGGGTTCTTCGCCGCCGAGGCGGCGGGACTTGCCTGGATAGCAGAAGCACAGGCGATCCCGAGCCCCGAAGTCATTTCGGTCAGCAATGACCACCTGCTCCTGGAGTGGGTGCCGCGCGGTGAACCCACATCCCAGGCCGCGGATCGGTTCGGCGCCGGACTCGCGAGGTTGCATGCGGCCGGCGCCGCCGAGTTCGGGGCTCCTTGGGCTGGCTTCATCGGTCGGCTGGCCATGGACAACTCCCCGGTCGACTCAGGGCAGTGGTCGGAGTTCTTCGGGCTACGCCGGATCCAGCCCTACCTGAGGACAGCCCGCGATGTCGGCCGCCTCTCGTCGGAGGATGCCGGCGCGGTCTCGGCCGTGCTGGCCCGATTGGACGCCCTTGGTGTGCCAGCAGAGCCACCGGCCCGGTTGCACGGGGACCTGTGGAGCGGCAACGTCCACTGGTCCGCGGCGGGTCCGGCGTACCTGATCGATCCGGCCGCGCACGGGGGGCATCGGGAGAGTGACCTCGCCATGCTGGCGCTGTTCGGCACGCCGTTTCTCGACCGGATCCTGGCGGCCTACGACGAGGCCGCGCCCTTGGGTTCCGGCTGGCGGGAGCGGATGGGCCTGCACCAACTCTTCCCGGTGCTCGTGCACGCGGTCATGTTCGGCGGCTCGTACGGAGCACAGGCCGGCGCGCTGGCCCGCCGGTATCTCTGATCCGCCGACCGCGAGGTAGGGCGCGTCCCACTCCCGTTTTCAAGCGCTGAACCGAGGTAGCGGGCCGCTGACCTCAGGCGCTGGCTGCCGCGGCATCGGCGATGGTGCAGATCACTGCACCGCTGCCCACGACCTCGCCGACCGAGGCCGCCAGGCCGCTCACCGTCCCTGCCTTGTGCGCGTTGATCGGCTGCTCCATCTTCATCGCCTCGAGCACCACGACGAGGTCTCCGGCCGCGACGGTGGCACCGTCCTCGACCGCGATCTTGACGATCGTGCCCTGCATCGGGCTGGTCAGCGCGTCGCCGCCGGCGGCACCGCTGGCTCCCGTGCCACCGCGCCGGCGCGGCTTGGCCGCCACCCCACCCGACACCGCGCCGCCGCCCAAGGCAAGGCCGCCGGGTAGTGAAACCTCCAGTCGGCGACCGCCGACCTCGACGACAACGGTCTGCCGCTCGGCTGGCGCGTCCGGGTCCTCGGTCGGCTCGGCGTACGGCGGGATCTGGTTGTCGAACTCGGTCTCGATCCACCGGGTGTGTACCGAGAACGGCTCGGCGGTGAAGGCTGGATCGGACACGATCGCCCGGTGGAACGGGACGACGGTCGGCATCCCGCCGACCTCGAGTTCGTCCAGTGCCCGACGCGAGCGCTCCAGTGCCTGTTCGCGGGTAGCTCCGGTGACGATCAGCTTGGCCAACATCGAGTCGAAGCCGCCGCCGATGACGTCTCCCTCCACCACGCCGGAATCCAGCCGCACGCCGGGTCCGCTCGGTGGTCGCCATCGGGTGACCGTGCCGGGGGCCGGCAGGAAATTGCGTCCCGCGTCCTCACCGTTGATCCGGAACTCGAAGCTATGCCCGCGCGGTGCGGGATCTGTGTCGTAGCCAAGCGGCTCCCCGTCGGCGATCCGGAACTGCTCGCGGACGAGGTCCAGACCGGTGGTTTCCTCGCTGACCGGGTGCTCGACCTGCAGGCGGGTATTGACCTCGAGAAAGGAGATCGTGCCATCGGCGGCGACGAGGTACTCCACGGTGCCCGCACCCACGTACCCGGCCTCCCTGCAGATCGCCTTGGCGGACTCGTGGATCGTGGCGCGCTGCTCGTCGGTGAGGAACGGGGCCGGCGCCTCCTCGACCAGCTTCTGGTGCCGGCGCTGCAGGGAGCAGTCGCGGGTGCCCACCACGACCACGGTTCCGTGCGAGTCAGCCAGGATCTGCGCCTCCACGTGGCGCGGCTTGTCCAGGTAACGCTCGACGAAACACTCGCCCCGGCCGAAGGCAACCTCGGCCTCGCGTACGGCCGAGGCGTACAACTGGTCGATCTCTTCAGCCTTGCGGGCGACCTTGAGGCCACGACCCCCACCACCGAAGGCGGCCTTGATCGCAACCGGCAGTCCGTGCTCCTCGGCGAACGCGTGGACCTCCTCCGGCCCGGAAACCGGGTCGCTGGTTCCCGGTACGAGCGGTGCGCCGGCCTTTGTGGCGATGTGCCGGGCGGCGACCTTGTCGCCGAGGGAGATGATCGCCTCAACCGGGGGACCGATCCAGGTCAGCCCCGCGTCGATCACGGCGCGGGCGAAGTCGGCGTTCTCGGCGAGGAAGCCGTATCCCGGGTGCACTGCGTCCGCGCCGGACTGCTCCGCGATCCCCAGCAGCTTGTCGACCCGAAGGTAGGACTGGCCCGGTGTGTTGCCGCCAAGGGCGAAGGACTCGTCGGCCACCCGTACGTGCAGCGCGTCCCGGTCTGGCTCGGCGTAGACCGCGACACTGCCCAGCCCTGCGTCACGGCAGGCGCGGGCGATCCGGACGGCGATCTCACCTCGGTTGGCGATCAGAACTTTCTGCACGGCGCGGACCTCCCTACCACCGAGGCGACCCTATCGAGTCCGGTTCAGCGCCCCGTCGAAGATCGTCCCACCCAGCTCACCAGACGTCACCGTCGCGCCAGTCACAGGCGAGGTCGCCGCCGGCTGCCAACCGGGCACTCATCGGTAGCAGGTAGATGCCGCCTTCTTCCTCCGGCGTGCGGACGAGGCCGCGGGGCGAGAGCACCGACGCCGTGCCGGTCCAGAGCTGCCAGCCGCGCGAGGCGTAGAAGCCGAATGCCGCCTCCGAGGTACTCAAGGCTCCGATCTCGTACCCACCCTGGATGATTTCTTCCAGGGCTGCCATCACTGCATGGCCGTGCCCGCGTCCGCGCTGATCCGAACGCACCGCGACTGACTCGACGTAGCCGGTACGCAGGCTCCGACCGGCATGGAACAGGCGTCGCATCACGACCGAGCCGTGCGCTATGAGCATCAAGTCGGCCCAGATGAGGGCATGCATCCCGCCGAGGCCGTGCTCGTGATCCTCGTCGGTGAAGTCCCCGTCGAACGCCTCGTCCAGCAGTTCGCGGATGGCCCGGTGCTCGGCAGTGGTCAACGAGGACGTGTGCGCGGTGCGTACCTCCGCGGTCCCGGTCATCGCAGTGCGGCGATCGCGGCGATCGCCTGATCGACCTCGCTCGGATTGGTCACGATGCTCGGGCCAAAGCGAAGATAGGGCAGGCGGTACGGGACCGCGCCGCAGACGATCGAGTGCTCCTCGAGCAGTCGCTCGGCCAGGAGGAAGGGTGCTACGCCCCCGGCTACCTGCAAGCAAACGAGCCCCGCATGAAGCTCCGGGCCCCGCGGCGTCACCACATGGACTCCCTCGATCGCGTCAAGGCCCGCCATCAGTTGGCTCGCCTGGTCATGTGTGTACGAGGCGACCCGCTCAGGCCCGATCTGCTCCATGAATGAGAACGCGTCGGTCAATGCCCATCGGTGCTCGAAGGCCTTGAATCCGCCCGGGGAGTTTGCCCCGCCGGGGGTCACATACTCCGACTCGACACCGCGGATCCAAGACCCAAGGGCCTCCTGGTCGAAGGAGGGGATGATCGGCGTTATCTGCTCCCACGCAGCTGGTTTGGCCCAAACGATGCCGGTGCCTCGGGGCCCGAACAGCCATTTGTGTGTGCCGGACACCAGGACGTCGCAGCCGAGTTCGCCGGGTGTCTGGTTGACAACCGCGAAGCCGTGCACGCCGTCGACGCAGAACAGTGGTCTGGGGACGCCGAGATCCCAAGCTCGTTGCGTGACCGCCGGTGCGATGTCGGCGATGGGCAAGTTCACCCCGGTACTGGAGTGCACCCAGGTCAGGGCGAGGACCTTCGTCCTCGGGGTGATCGCGGCCACGACGCGGGAGACGATCTCATCGACGGTCGCCTCAGAGGGGCTGTCGTAGAGCGGAATCCTGTGCAGGGTGGCACCGCTGCGTTCGGCGGACAGCCGTAGCGATTCCTGGGTGGAGTAGAAGTCGTGCTCACTACTGAGCACTTCGTCGCCCGGCTGCAGACGCAGTCCGTTGTAGACCAGACCGAGGCCCATCGTGGTGCTGTCGGTCAGCGCGATCTGGCTATAGTCCGTACGGAGATAGCGCGCGGCGGCGGCAACAGCCGCGGCGTCGAGTTCGAACTCTCGGCCCAGCGCGGCATGGGTGTCGTCGTCGAGGGCCTGCCGGTGCTCCGCGATCGCCTCGCGGACCGGCCGAGCTGACGAGGCCAGGGCCCAAGCCGAGAAGTGCAGTCGGTCGGTGCGCAGGGCGAATTGGGCCCGTACCGATTCCCAGTCCTGCGGATCAAAGAGCGTCGCCGCCGGGCCGTCAGGTGTCCCGTCGGAGTCCGTACAGGCACCGAGCAGACCTAGGCCCGCGCCGCCGGCAGCCACACCCCCGACGGTTAAACCGGCTCGTCCCAGAAAGGCGCGTCGGGAGACCTCGTTCATCGGCAAAGTTTCGCAGCCAGTTCTGTTTCGTTCTATCCGCGTACCGGTGCATCGAGCAGGCTGGTGACATGAATGAGATCACGACGAAACTGCACCTACGCCTGGTGGTCGATGATGCGGCCGCTGCCCTTGACTTCTACGTCGCCGCGCTGAACGGCCGTGAGCTGGTCCGCTACGCCGAGCCGTCCGGCCCGATCGTGCACGCCGAGGTCCAGATCGGGGAGTCGGTCTTCTCGGTGACCCAGGCTGACGGCGACGTGAACCGAAGCCCGGCGGACCTCGGCGGCAGCCCGGTGCTGTGTCACCTGCAGGTGCCCGATGCCGATGCCGTGGCAGCGGCGATGGTCGGCAACGGCGCCACCGTCATATTCCCGGTCGGCGACCAGTACTACGGCAGTCGGGACGGTCGAGTGCGGGACCCGTTCGGCCATCTGTGGCTGCTCAGTCAGCCGCTGGGCGACCTGAGTCCTGAGGAGATCCAAGCGCGGGTCGACGCCGGGAGTTCCTGAGCGCGGGAGATCAGTGTCGGTGTCCGTCGCTGCGGCCAGGATCGCGACGGCGACCGACGAGATGAAGCAGGTCAGCAGTGGCATCAGATAGAGCGTGATCGGCGGCTTGTCGCCCTCCGTGGCCTCCCAACCGACTGCCGCACTCCACTGCTTGCCGAAGAGCAGGTTGGAGTACCAGAGCCCGCCGAGCGCAAAGAAGGCGATCG
>JALZIX010000286.1 GCA_030860025.1 Actinomycetota bacterium | reverse complement strand
CTCCCAGCCGGGCTGGGGTCAAACGACGCCACCCCCGACGGCACCGCTGCCACCGACGCAGCCGGGCTACGGCCCGCCGCCCACGGCTGGTCTGCCGAGCTACGGTCAACCGACGCAGCAGTTCGGAGAGCCGGGCTCCGGCGGAGGATTTGGCCCCCGGCGGCCAACCGCCCTACGGTGGCGGCCCTCGACTCGACCCCGGTGGTTGCCTCGACGACTGCCTCGTCGACCGAGTCCACCGGTGAAAGCGCGTCCTCGACCGAGGACACGGAGTCCTCGACGCAGGACACCGGATCCCCCGGCGACGACCCGCACTTCCCGGAATCCGAGACACTTGCCGTCACGTTCGTCGACCTGATGGCCGCTGGGCAGTACGACTCGGCGCACTTTCTTCTTTGCGAGGACGGGCGGGATGCCAGCGACGGTGACGGCTTCGCTGACGGGCAGGCTCTCGCAGACGACTTCTTCGGCTTCCTTGGGGCGACATCGGTCGTGGATTTCCAGGTGACTGACGTACATGTCGATCCGGACGATTCAACCCGCGACATTGTTTGGATGGACATCGATACCGACGCGGGCTCCGTTCCGGTCGACTTCTCCATGCTTGAGGAGAGTGGCACCGTCACGATCTGCGGGTACGACATCTCGTAGCCGCACTGTCCTGCCACGGCATCGCGATCGCGGTGTCGGGTTCTTCTCCGCTGAGTCGTGCGTCGGTACTGCGGCTACCCTCGGAGATTCGACCTCGCCGACCGCCAGCCGGATGGAGACCCTGCACGATGGCCGCGTCCTCAGCTTCCACCCTTGACCTGATCGCCAACCTGGCCAAGCGGCGGGGTTTCGTGTTTCCGTCCGGGGAGATCTACGGCGGGACCCGTTCGGCCTGGGACTACGGGCCGTTGGGCGTGGAGCTCAAAGAGAACATCAAGCGCCAGTGGTGGAAGTCCATGGTGACCGGCCGCGACGACATCGTCGGTTTGGACTCCTCGGTCATCCTGCCGCGTCAGACTTGGGTCGCATCGGGGCACGTGAACGCCTTCACCGACCCGCTGACCGAGTGCCAGAGTTGCCACAAGCGCTACCGCGCCGATCAGATGATCGAGGAGTTCGAGGAGCGCAAGGGCCGCGACCCCGTTGGCGGGCTCGAGGAGATCGCCTGCCCGAACTGCGGGACCCGCGGGGCATGGACACCGCCGCGCGAGTTCAACATGATGCTCAAGACCTACTTGGGCGTCATCGAGGATGAGTCCGGCCTGCACTATCTCCGGCCGGAGACCGCGCAGGGAATTTTCGTGAATTTCGCGAACGTGATGTCCGCGGCGCGCAAGAAGCCGCCGTTCGGGATCGGGCAGATCGGCAAGTCCTTCCGAAACGAGATCACCCCGGGAAACTTCATCTTCCGTACCCGGGAGTTCGAGCAGATGGAGATGGAGTTCTTCGTCGAGCCCGGCACCGATGAGCAATGGCACCAGTACTGGATCGACGAGCGGACTTCCTGGTACGTCGATCTGGGTATTGCGCGGGACAACCTGCGCCATTACGAACATCCCAAGGAGAAGCTGTCGCACTATTCGACGCGCACCGTGGACATCGAGTACCGCTTCGGCTTCAGCGGCTCGGCATGGGGAGAGCTCGAGGGCGTCGCGAACCGAACCGATTTCGACCTCCGGACGCACTCCGAGCATTCCGGCGTGGACCTGTCCTACTTCGATCAGGCCGCTGGTACGCGGTGGACGCCGTACGTCATCGAACCGGCGGCTGGACTGACCCGCTCCCTCATGGCCTTCCTGGTCGAGGCCTACACAGAGGACGAGGCCCCGAATGCGAAGGGTGGGGTGGACAAGCGGACGGTGTTGCGCTTGGATTCGCGGCTGGCCCCGGTCAAGGCTGCGGTGCTGCCCTTGTCCCGCAACGCTGACCTGTCACCCAAGGCGCGCGATCTGGCGGCGGCGCTGCGGCGGAACTGGAACGTGGACTTCGACGACGCCGGCGCGATCGGGCGGCGGTATCGGCGGCAGGACGAGATCGGCACGCCGTACTGCCTGACCGTCGACTTCGACACGTTGGACGATCAAGCGGTGACCGTCCGGGAGCGGGACACGATGGCGCAAGAGCGCATCGGCCTGGACGCCGTCGAAGGCTACCTGGCCACCCACCTCGTCGGCCTCTAACCGCCCGCTTCTTCCGAGTGAAGGACGCCTTCTAGCAATAGGTTCGCTAGAAGGCGTCCTTCACTCAGTGGGTTGAGCCAAGAACGGCAGCCGATATTGGGTCTTGGCCTGGTCAGGCCGCGCCTGCGCGGATTGACATATGTGGAGCCGAGCGGAGGGCCGCGGTCGCCAAGGTTCTACGGAGCTCGTCGAGGAACTCCGGTGCCTGATCGCGGATGGTCGCCGGAGTGACGTGGATGACCAGCAGCCCCGCCGCAGTCATCCGCCGGTGGCGGGCCAAGGTCTTCCGGTAATCCGCGGGCGACAGATGCCATTCCAGTGAGTCGATTTCGAGTACAACACCAAGTTCTAGCCAGACCGCGTCAGGGCAGCCCAGCCACTGGCCATTCTCGTCATAGATGTCGCAGTTCCAGTGGGCATGCGGGAAGCGATGCGCGGTAAGCAACCGCTTGGCGTCTCCTTCGGCTACCGACCGCACACCTCCCCTGACCTCCCGCAGAACCCGACGGGGGAGCGCGGTGCCGCGTATCTGAGCCTCGCGGAGTTCAACGACCAAGTCGCGAGGCGCGCACATGCGCCGTTGCACTACTTCGGCCAGCAGCGCCCGCCCTTGGGTGAGGTTCGTGAGACGTCGGGCCGCATCTATCGCTGCACGCGCGACCGGGGCGCAGGCGAACCCGCGCACATTGCGGTGCTCTGGCAGTCGGATCGTGCGTTCGACGACCACGAAACCCGAGCTGGTGCGATGTCGCCTGTGCGGGACGAGCACATGCAAGGCCGACTCAGCCGGCAACTGACGCGCCCCTTGGAGACGCAATGCGCTCAGACCCGTGAGCATCGCACCGCCTCCGCAATAGGCGAAAGCGGCGTGAATGCGCTGGGCGTCCGTAGGCACTCCCGAATGCGTCAGCACGATGCCTGGCAATAGCCGCTGCCAAGGTCCACTGGCTCGATACCGGTAGGTGATAGAGGAAGCGGGCATGCCCAGCGCCCGCAACTCGGCGGTCCGAACCACTCCGTCTCGATATCGGATCAGTTCGTCGACCGCGAATCGGTCGTAAGAGGAGCGCCGAGGCATGAGGCGAAGGTTGCAGCCCGCGCGGGCCTCGTGCCTGAGCCAGTGTCATGTGTGGATGGCCGGACGTTCCCTGTGGATTGAGTGAAGGACGCCTTCTGCCAATAGGACTGATACACGGCGTCCTTCACTCAGAACTCAGTCGGGAGGCTCGAGGGGTTCTGGTGCTTCCGTGTCGTCCAGGGGCGCGGCCGAGTCGGGGTCGTGTCCGAACGGATCGCGGGGATCCGGGTCGCCAGGCTCTTCATCGACAGCGCCCGGAACCGGGTGCCCGTCGCTGCCTTTTGCAATGTCCTCGCCCGGGGCGGGCTGGTTGGGTCTCGTCATGAGTGCTCCTTTTGGTCATGGCCGTTCCGATCACGGGAAGGCTGCAACGTTAGGTTCGTATCAGGGTGCCCCTCAGTCGGCTGGGTATGCGCGGATAATCGGTCCCATGCCGGTTCTCGACGCGCTCAAGATCGGGCCGTACGCGGTGTGGCCGCCGGTCGAGCTCGCTCCGATGGCCGGTATCACGAACCCCGCGTTCCGGACGTTGTGCCGGGAGCACGGGGCCGGGCTCTACGTCTGCGAGATGATCACCGCGACGGCTCTGGTGGCGCGCAACCCCAAAACCATGCGGATGATCCGCTTCGCCGAGGACGAGTACCCGCGCAGCATCCAGTTGTACGGCGTGGACCCGGCCACCGTCGGACGAGCGGTCGAGATGATCGTGGATGAAGACCGTGCCGATCATGTCGACCTGAACTTCGGCTGCCCGGTTCCCAAGGTCACGCGGCGCGGCGGCGGTGCTGCGATCCCGTGGCGACGGGAATTGTTGCGCAGCATCCTGCGGGCAGCGATGAGCGCAGCCAAGGGACGCGTTCCCGTCACCATGAAGATGCGAATCGGGATCGACGCCGACCACATCACCTACCGCGATGCCGGGCAGATCGCTCAGGGGGAAGGCCTGGCAGCGGTGGCTCTGCACGGCCGTACTGCAGCGCAGCTGTACGGCGGGCAAGCTGATTGGACCGCAATCGCCGACCTCGTCGACCTCCTCGACATTCCGGTCCTCGGCAACGGCGACATCTGGGAAGCCGATGACGCCCTGCGGATGGTCGAGGAGACCGGTTGCGCCGGGGTGGTCATCGGGCGGGGCTGCTTGGGCCGGCCGTGGTTGTTCGCTGACCTCGCCAGGGCCTTCGACGGGAGTGCGGACCGCGAGCACCCACCGCTGTCGACGGTTGCCGCGACGATGCGGCGCCATGCCAGCCTGCTGCTCGATGAATACGGCTCCGCCTGGCCCGATCCGGCCGATCCGCACGCCCGGGATCGCGGAATTCGGGACTTCCGAAAGCATGTCGCCTGGTACCTGAAGGGCTTCGCCGTCGGCGGCAGCATCCGCCGTGCCCTGTCCGTAGTCAGTTCGCTGGACGAACTCGCCGAGTTGCTCGCCGGCATCCCGGACCAACCTTTCCCGACTGACATTCTCGGTACGCCCCGAGGCCGATCGACCAGCGCCCGCAAGGTGGCGCTGCCCTACGGCTGGCTCGAAGATCGCGACAGCCTCGCCGTACCCGAGGGGGCCGAGCTGGACATCTCCGGCGGGTGAGGGAGGATCACCCGGGTGGCGCCCACGGCCGGCGGATAGAGACACTGTCCCGAAACGCAGGTGGTACGCAGGTGAGGTATGGCACAGGAGGCCGTCCGGGTGAGTGAAAAGAAGTACGTCTATGACTTCGCTGAGGGCAACAAGGACCTCAAGGATCTGCTCGGTGGCAAGGGAGCCAACCTCGCCGAGATGACTAACCTCGGACTGCCCGTACCCCCCGGATTCATCATCACCACCGAGGCCTGCAAGGTCTACTTGGACAGCGGCAAGGCGCCCAAGGAGCTCTCCGACGAGGTCAGCGAGCATCTGGCCGCCTTGGAGCACACGATGGGCAAGAAACTCGGCGATCCGAGCGACCCGCTGCTGGTCTCGGTCCGGTCCGGCGCGAAGTTCTCGATGCCCGGAATGATGGAGACCGTACTGAACGTCGGGCTCAACGACGAGTCGGTCCAGGGTCTGGCCAAGCAATCGGGCTCGGATCGCTTTGCCTGGGATTCCTATCGCCGGCTTATCCAGATGTTCGGCAAGACCGTGCTCGACATCGACGGAGACCACTTCGAGGACGCCATCGACGAGGCGAAGCAGGCCAAGGGCACTGACAACGACCTCGATCTCGACGCCGCGGACCTGCAAAAGCTGGTCGAGCACTTCAAGGGCGTCGTACGCGATCAGACCGGACGAGACTTCCCCATGGACCCCCGCGAGCAAATGGATCTCGCCGTCGAGGCCGTCTTCAACTCGTGGAACGCCGACCGGGCGATTCTCTATCGCCGCCAGGAACGGATCCCCGCCGACCTCGGCACGGCGGTCAACATCTGTTCGATGGTCTTCGGCAACCTAGGATCCGATTCCGGCACCGGTGTCGCGTTCACCCGCGACCCGGGCAGCGG
>JALZIX010000284.1 GCA_030860025.1 Actinomycetota bacterium | reverse complement strand
ACGCTGGCCGGCCAGGAGGCCCAGACCGTGGGGTTGGCGCCACGGATCCGGCCCGGCGTCGTGGTGGAGCCGCGCAGTCTCACGCTGGCGGCCACAGCGGAGAAGATCGGGTGGGTACGCGAGGCTGCCGGGGACCGGTTCCCCGAGCTGGAGCTCAACGTCTATCCGACGGTCAGCCCGGTCATCGTGACCGACCGCCCCGATCCGGAGGTGGAGGCCCTGACCGAGCGCCTGCGCGACCGTACGGGGATCACTATCAGCCCGGCGGAACTGCTGGAGTCGCCGCACATCTTCATCGGCTCAATCGATGGGCTGACCGAGAAGTTTCTCCGGCTCAGAGAGGAACTGGGCATCAGCTCGATCATGATCGGCGAGATCGATGAACTCGCCCCGATCGTCGCGCGGTTGGCCGGTAGTTGAAAGTGTGTGTCAGCATCACCTACGCGCAGTAACCGATCAAGCGGGGAATCGTTGTTCCCCTTGGGGTTCACGTCGGCGCGCGGGGTGAACTGCGGCAGGGTCGGGAGGCCATCGCGTGGGCGTCGAGGTGCAGGTCGATGGGCTCTCCAAGTCCTTCGGTGCCCAGAACATCTGGGATGACGTCACCCTGACCCTCCCCCCTGGTGAGATCTCGGTGATGCTGGGCCCATCCGGTACCGGCAAGTCGGTCTTCCTGAAGGCACTGGTCGGTCTGCTGAGCCCGGAAAAGGGCAGCATCATCGTCCACGACACCGACATCGTGCGGTGCCGGGAGAAGCGCCTGTACGAGATCCGCCGCCTCTTCGGGGTGTTGTTCCAGGATGGCGCGCTGTTCGGCTCGATGAACCTCTTCGACAACATCGCCTTCCCGTTGCGCGAGCACACCAGGAAGAGCGAGTCCGAGATCAAGGACATCGTCGGCGAGAAGATGGAGATGGTGGGCCTGCAGGGCTCCGAGGACAAGTTGCCGGGAGAGATCTCCGGCGGCATGCGCAAGCGGGCAGGCCTGGCCAGGGCACTGGTCCTCGACCCGGAGATCATCCTGTTCGACGAGCCGGACTCTGGCCTCGACCCGGTCCGCGTGGCCTACCTCAACCAACTCATCGTCGATCTCAACGCCGTCACCGATGCGACGTTCCTGATCGTCACGCACGACATCGGCACCGCTCGAACCGTTCCGGACAACCTCGGTCTGCTCTTTCGCCGCCACCTGGTGATGTTCGGTCCGCGGGAGCAGTTGCTGACCTCCGACGAGCCGGTCGTCCGCCAGTTCCTCAACGGTCGTCGTGAAGGGCCGATCGGGATGAGCGAGGAGAAGGACGTCGCCCAGATCGAACAGGAGATGGCCGATCTCGAGGCCCGCGGCGGCGACGAGCAGACCGGGTACGGACCCAAGGGGTCTTCGGGCGGCGAGGGCGTGCCCCCACAGCTTGAGCCGAGTCCGGGCATGCCGGAGCGGCGGGCGGTGCGGCGTCGCCAGGAGCGGGTGGCCGAGATGCTGCACACGCTGCCCGAGGCCGCGCAGGACGCCATCCGCGAGTCACTGCCGTCAGATTTGAGGGCGGCCGCGCGTACCGCCCAGGAGCGGATCTTCACCGATCAGAACTGGTACACCGAGACGATGACCATGCCGGATCGTTCCCAGTGAACTCGGCCAAGTGACGTCGCCAAAGGGCCTGGGTACGGACCGGTTCTCCCCGGCTCGACCGTTGCGAGCGTCTGGACACCTCTTCGCCTTCGCCCTGGACACCGCCAGGATGCTGTTCAAGCGGCCGTTCCAGTTCCGCGAGTTCTTCCAGCAGGCATGGTTCATTGCCAGTGTCACGATCCTGCCAACCGCGCTGGTCTCGATCCCGTTCGGCGCCGTCATCGCGCTGCAGCTGGGCTCACTCACGCGCCAGCTCGGAGCCCAGTCCTTCACCGGATCGGCCTCCGTACTCGCAGTGGTCCGCGAGGCCAGCCCCATCGTGACCGCGCTGCTCATCGCCGGTGCGGGTGGCTCGGCGATCTGTGCCGACCTCGGCGCGCGCAAGATCCGGGACGAGATCGACGCTATGCAGGTGCTGGGGATCAACCCCATCCAACGCCTGGTCGTCCCTCGCGTGCTGGCCTGCATGTTGATCGCGGCATTCCTCAACGGCCTCGTCTCGGTGGTCGGCGTCTGCGGTGGTTACTTCTTCAATGTGGTTCTGCAAGACGGGACACCGGGTGCCTACCTAGCCTCGTTCTCCGCCCTCGCCCAAGTCGAGGACGTCTGGGCAGGTGAGGTCAAGGCGATCATCTTCGGACTGATCGCCGGGATCGTGGCCTCCTACAAGGGTCTGAACGCCGGCGGCGGGCCCAAGGGCGTCGGTGACGCAGTGAACCAGGCAGTCGTGATCACGTTCATGCTGTTGTTCGCCACCAACTTCGTGCTGACCGCGATCTACTTCCAGCTCGTGCCGGCGAAAGGGATGTGATGGCATCCCCGCTTCGCGGAGTTCGGCGCGCGGCTGGCCGCGCGTACCGCATCCCGCTGGACGAACTCGACGACCTGGGCGGCCAGCTGGCCTTCTACGGCCGGGCCTTGTGGTGGATACCACGCACCTTGCGCCGCTACAAGCGGGAGGTCCTCCGGCTGCTGGCAGAGGTCACCTTCGGTTCCGGCGCACTAGCGGTGATCGGCGGAACCGTCGCGGTCATCGCGTTCCTGTGCTTCTTCACCGGCACCGAGGTGGGACTGCAGGGGTATGCCGCGCTGAACCAACTCGGCACGTCCGCCTTCACCGGATTCATCTCCGCCTATTTCAACACCCGCGAAATCGCACCGCTGGTGGCAGGTCTCGCGTTATCGGCGACGGTCGGCTGCGGGTTCACCGCCCAGCTCGGCGCGATGCGGATCAGCGAGGAGATCGACGCCTTGGAAGTCATGGGCGTGCCGTCCCTGCCGTTCCTGGTGACGACGCGGATCATCGCCGGATTCATCGCGGTCATCCCGCTCTACATCATCGGCCTGCTCGCTTCGTACTTCGCCACCCGCTTGATCGCCACCGGCTATTACGGCCAGTCATCGGGGACGTACGACCACTACTTCAATCTCTTCCTGCCGCCGGAAGACGTGCTGTGGTCCTTCCTCAAAGTGTTCGTCTTCGCGGTCGTGATCATTCTGACCCACTGCTACTACGGGTACCGTGCCAGCGGCGGTCCGGCTGGTGTCGGGATCGCGGTGGGTCGGGCGGTCCGGACGTCGATCGTGGCGATAAACCTCATCGACTTCTTCCTGAGTCTGGCAATCTGGGGCTCGACAACAACGGTGCGGATCGCGGGGTGAATCAACTGTGACAGTGATTCCCCGCCGCCTGCTGGGGCTGGCCTTCCTCGTCGTCATCTCGCTGCTGGTGGGGCTGTCGGTGCTGATCTACAACAAGGCGTTCACCGACGTCGTGCACGTGCGGCTGGAGGCCGACCAAGCCGGCAATCAGTTGCAGGAGACCTCTGATGTGAAGATCCGCGGGCTCATCGTCGGCGAGGTGCGCGGGATCGACGCCTCGAGCGACGGCGCGGTCATCGACCTGGCCATCGAGACCCGCTTCGCGGATCAGATTCCGGCGGACGTCCTCGTACGGTTGCTGCCCAAGACACTGTTCGGCGAGCGCTACGTCTCACTCGTCGTTCCGGAGAACACCTCCGGTGAGCCGATCGCCGACGGAGCCGTCATCACACAGGACAGGTCAGCAACGGCCATCGAGCTGGAGAAGGTATTCGACGACCTCCTTCCCGTACTGCAAGCAGTTCGACCGCAGGATCTTTCCGCGACCTTGGGAGCCATCGCCGGGGCCATCGAAGGTCGCGGCGAGGATCTGGGCGAAAACCTCGTCGCAGTCGGTGAGTACCTCGAAGAGCTCAACCCGCACCTGCCGACGCTGCAGGAGGACCTGACCCGGCTCGCCGGAGTCGCCGACCTCTACGACGACGTCGCACCCGATCTGCTCGCGGTCCTGGACAACCTCTCCGTGACCAACCAGACGATCGCCGATCAGCAGGAGCAGTTGCGCCGTACCTTTGGCACGGTCACCACAGCTGCGGACGATCTGACCAGTTTTCTCACCGCGAACGAGGGCCAGATCATCTCACTGGCTGCTACCGCGCGTCCGGTCTTGGAGCTGTTGGCTGAATACTCGCCGATGTACACCTGCTTGCTCAGCGGGCTGGTGGCCTTTCAGCCGCTGATCGACGAAGCCTTCGGCGGTGGCGGTGCGGCTGCCGACGGCCGGGACACCGGCCTGCAACTGAACATCGAGATCATCCCACCGGGTGGCCGCGGCGCCTACCAACAGGGTGATCAGCCCGCCTACCTCGACCAGAGCGGCCCCCGGTGTTACGGCCTGCCCGATGACATCGTCACCAACGCCAACGGCAACTTCCCGCAGTACTGCGCTCACGACGGATCCGGTGACGGTTCGCCCGGACCCGGGTGCATCTATGCCGAGGACGATCCGTACGGGGTTCCGGTCGAGACCAACGACTACACCTTCATGTCCCAACTGACCGGCCGACAGTTGAGTCAGAACGGAGCCACCGACGGGAGCGCGCAGGGCCTGGCCAATTCTCCGGCCGAATTCCAGTTCGTGAAGAGCATCTTGGCGGTCGCGGCGGGGACGACTCCAGATGAGGTGCTCGACCTCACTGCGTCGTTGATGGCGCCGATGATGCGCGGGCAGCAGGTGAGCTTCTCGTGATGGGATTCGCCCGACCGCTGGTCAAGCTCATCATCTTCGCGGTGGTCACCGTGCTGGCCACTTACCTGCTCATCTCGACGATCACGAACGAGAGTTTCGGCAACCAGACCAGCTATCGCGCGCAGTTCACGGATGTGACCGGGCTGGTCGAAGGGGACGACGTCCGGATCGCCGGGGTACGGGTCGGCAGTGTGGAAGGCATCCGGGTGGTCGACCGCAACCTCGCCGAGGTCACCTTCACGGTGCAGTCCTCGACGCCGCTTCCAGCCGGTGCCCAGGCGCTGGTGCGATACCGGAACCTGGTGGGGCAGAGATACATCGCGCTCAGTGAGGGCAAAGGCTCCGGCGGCCAGAACATGGCAGCCAACGACCTCATCCCGCTCGAGCGCACGACGCCCGCGCTGGATCTGACCGCTCTCTTCGGTGGCTTCCGGCCGCTTTTTCAAGCCCTGGCGCCGGAGGACGTCAACCGGCTCTCCTTCGAGATCATCCAGGTCTTCCAAGGGGAAGGTGACACTGTCAACAGCCTGCTCGGACACGTGGCCTCATTGACCGGGTCGCTGGCCGACAAGGACGCGGTGATCGGCAGCGTCATCGAGAACCTGAACCTGGTGCTGGGCACGGTCGCCGACCGCGACGTGCAACTCGACGGCCTGATCGTGTCCTTGCAGCAGTTCGTGACCGGGCTGGCCAGCGATCGGCAGGCGATCTTCGACTCGCTGACCACCATCAACGACCTGGCGCTGACGACCGCCAGCTTTGTGGAGGAAGCTCGCCCACCACTGGCCGCCGACATCGAGGCGCTGGGGGCCCTGGCCGAGGGTCTGTCGGCCAATGGGCCGGTCATCGAAGAAACCCTGGCCTACTTGCCGTTCAAGCTCGAGACGATCACTCGCACCGCGACCTACGCCTCGTGGTTCAACTTCTACATGTGCTCGGCCGGCGGAACCGTCACGCTGCCCGGCGGCCAGGCGGTCACCCTGGACACGCTGCCGCCACCCGGTGAACTCAACCCCGAGACCACGGCTGCGAGGTGTAGCGAATATGAGCGTCCGGCCGTTCCATGAGCGAAACCCCGTCGTGATCGGGGCGATCAGCCTGATCGTGCTCGGGTTGCTGGTCCTCGGCGCCTTCAAGGCTGACTCCTTGCCGCTGATCGGTGGCGGCACGGTCTACAGCGCCGAGTTCAGCGAGGCGGCCGGACTGAAGGTCGACGACACCGTGCGGATCGCAGGGGTGAAGGTCGGCACCGTCGAGTCGATCGAACTCCATCGTGACCGGGTGATCGTGGACTTCAGGGTGGAGGACGCCTACGTCGGGGACCGTTCCGAGGCAGCCATCAAGATCGAGACGGTGCTGGGCGACAAGTATCTGGCCCTCAACTCCCTCGGCGAGGCAGAGCTCGATCCCGACGTGCGGATTCCGTTGGAGCGCACGGCCGCTCCGTACGACGTCGTCGCCGCCTTCTCGGGCCTGAGTAACACCTTGGAGCAGATCGACACCGAGCAGCTCGCCGATTCCTTCGAGGTGCTGTCCGAGACCTTCCGAGACACCCCGGACAACGTCGCGTCATCGCTGGACGGGCTGTCCCGACTCTCCGAGAGCATCGCGTCTCGTGACATCGCACTGCAGCAACTGCTGGATCGCACCGACACTGTCACCCAGGTGCTGGCCAACCGGGACACGGAGTTCACCCAACTGATCCAGGATTCGAACACACTGCTCACCGAGGTGGAACGCCGCCGCGACCTGATCCACGACATCCTGATCAGCACCCAGCAGCTATCCACCCAGCTCAGCGGTCTGGTGGCCGACAACCAGGCGAGCCTTGCCCCGGCGCTGGCCGCACTCTCGGACGTCACCGCGATCCTGCTGCGCAATCGCGACAACATCGACGCCACCATCGAGCAGCTCGGCCCCTTCGTTCGCGTTTTCGCCAACACTCTCGGCAACGGCCGCTGGTTCGACAGCTATGTGGAAGGGCTCATCCCCGATCTCAGCGACTTGATCAGTGACCCGACCGCGATGGGCGAGCGATTCCCGTTGCCCGCCCCAACGACGACTGAGCCGGTCGGATGAGAACCGAGACGCTCAGCTTCCGGGTCATCGCGGTGGTCGTCGGCCTGGTGGTCGTCGGCGCGCTGGGCTGGGTGGTCCTTCGCCCGGCCGGCGGAATCGCGGTCACTTCCTATTTCCGGGAGGCCGTCGGCGTCTACGAGGGATCATCGGTGCGCATCCTCGGGGTCGATGTCGGCGAGATCACCGAGGTGGTTCCGGAGGGTGACCGGGTTCGGATCGAGATGACGATCGATGCCGACATCCAGATTCCGGCGACTGCCAGGGCGGCCATCGTCGCGCCGTCGCTGGTCAGCGATCGATATGTCCAGTTCTTCCCCGCATACATCAGCGGCCCGACGATGGCGGACAAGGCCGAGATACCCCTATCGCGTACCGCGACGCCGGTCGAACTCGACGAGATCTACTCCACCCTGAACGAGCTGAACATCGCGTTGGGACCGAACGGCGCCAATGCAACCGGAGCCCTGTCGGACCTGATCGATGTGGGCGCGGCGAACTTGGAAGGCAATGGGGCCGCTCTCAATGCCACCTTGGTCAACTTCTCCGAGGCGATCCAGACGCTGAGCACCGGGCGAGATGATCTGTTCGGCTCCCTGGACAACCTGGCGGTCTTCACCACCGCCCTTGCCGAGTCAGATGCTCAGGTACGGGCCTTCAACGACAACCTGGCCTCGGTCTCCACCCAACTCGCCGGCGAGAGCGCGGATCTGGCGCGCGCCCTGTCCAGTCTCACCCTCGCGCTGTCTGACGTGGCCGCCTTCGTCGAACAGAACACCGAGGCGCTTGCCTACAACGTCAACGGGCTCGCCCAGGTGACCCTGGTGCTGGCGCAGCAGCGCGATGCGCTCGCGTCGTTCCTCGGGGCCGCCCCGGTTGCGGTGGGCAACTTGAGCAACGCCTACAACGCCAACTCCGGGACCCTGGACACCAGGAACAACTTCGCCCAGCTGACCGCGCCCGCTCTCCAGGCAGCACTGTGCGGGATCCTGGTCGACCAACTCGACCAACTGGGCATCTCCGACCTGCTCGCCCCGATCACCGGCGACCCGAGCCTCGAGCAGCAACGGCAGAACTGCCTGGGTGTCTTCTCCGGTGACCTCGACGGTGACGGCGTCGTCGACGATGCCAATGGCGACCTGATCCCGGACGTGCAGACCCTGATCGACGAATTGTTCGGCATCGGTTCGGCGCCCAGCAACCTGCTGGGCACCGGGTCGGGCGACGGCGCCACCCCGGCTCACACGGGAACCAGCGGCGGCCTGCTGCCGGGACTGTCCTTCCTCCCCGGCCTGGGGGGTGGTGTCGGCGATGCAGGCTGACTCGCGGCATCAGCGGACGCTGCGCCCGCACCGGCGCAATCGGCTCGCGGCCCTCATCGCGGTCGCCACCTTGCTGCTGGCCGGATGCGGCAACTTCCGCGGGGCCTACAGCTTGAACCTTCCAGGTGGGGCCGACCTCGGTGACAACCCGTACACGGTGGTCGTCGAGTTCGAGGACGTGCTCGACCTCGTCCCGCAATCTGCCGTTCGGGTCGCCGATGTGCCGGTGGGCCGGGTCGATGCCATCGAACTGACCGGCTGGGTTGCGAAGGTGACGATCCTGGTCAACTCCGATGTCGAGCTACCGGCCAACGCCGACGCCGCCATCCGGCAGTCCTCCTTGTTGGGGGAGAAGTTCGTCGAGCTGTCGGCGCCACCTACCGGGCAGGCCAGCGAGCGGTTGGCCGACGGCGACACCATCCCGATCGAACGAACCGAGCGAAACGTCGAGGTCGAAGAGGTGCTCGGCGCGTTGTCCCTGATACTCAACGGCGGAGGCGTCGCTCAGCTTCAGACGATCACCCGCGAGCTGGGCCTTGCCCTTCAGGGGCGTGAAGAGGCATTGCGCAACACGTTGACTCAGCTGGACATGTTCATCGGCGGGCTCGACCAGCAGAAGGGCGACATCATCGCCGCACTGGAGAGCATCGACCGACTCGCCCAAACCCTTGCCACGCAACGGGACACGATCGCCGTGGCGCTGGACACGATCGGTCCGGGGCTGGAGATCCTCGAGGATCAGCGCTCGTCCCTGGTGGACATGCTGGAATCGCTGGCTCGGCT
>JALZIX010000260.1 GCA_030860025.1 Actinomycetota bacterium | reverse complement strand
GCCTTCGCCGGCGGTGATGAACACCATGTCGGCGCCCTTGATCATCTCCTCGATCTCTTCGTGGTGCGCCTCGGCGGCGGACCGGCCGACCTCGGGGTCACTGCCGGCACCGAGCCCGCGGGTGAGATCTCGGCCGATGTCGAGCTTGAGGTCGGCATCGCTCATCAACAACGCCTGGGCGTCGGTGTTCACGGCGATGAACTCGACCCCCTTGAGGCCGACCTCGATCATCCGGTTGACGGCGTTGACGCCTCCGCCACCGATCCCGACCACCTTGATCACGGCTAGATAATTGTGTGGAGGTGTCACGGTGCCGCTCCCCTTACAGTCTTACCCTCTACTGAAGGCTTATAGTTATGTCAACCTGTCGGCTTCTGAAACGGTAAGGGCGAGCCGCGCACGAGCGCGGCAAGGCGCGCCGAAGAATGCCGGCTTTCTCGCCCAGCGGCCCCGACGCCACCCCGCTGCGACGCGCCTGACTGGGCCAGAGTGGCGCTGGGCATGCGCGGCATAGCAAGCTAACGCCGTGACCGAGCCGCCAAGCCCCGCCGAGGTGATGCTCGAGGCCACCAGGTCGACCCTGCGCTCAGGTCGGATGGGACCTGCCCAGGTGACCCGGCAGCAACTCGAGGCGTTGACCGAGGCGGGCTATCAGCTACGCCCTACGGTCAACGACGGCGGACATTCAATGCTGCTGGCTACGGCCAAACGAGCCTTCCGGTCGGGCCGTTTCCGGCCTGCTGAGGTGATCAACATGCAGTTGCACCAACTCGAAGCGGAGGGCTACATGTTCGAACTCGTCGACGCCGCGGATGTGGCGGCCTGCGATGAGTTCGTCTGGGGCCCCAACTCGTTCGACTCCTGCGAGGAGTGCGGTCTGTCGTTCTGGCGGCATGGGGAAAGTGGGACGCGCGATTCCCGCACCCATCACCGAGGTGAGGGCTGACTCATCGTCGACGGCCGGTGACTGACGATCATGTCGACGGACCGTTCGGGATCATCGAGGTTGTCGATCACCAAGCGCGGGCCTTGCCACGGCTCGTAGTCGAGGTCGAGCACCGACTGCCAGTCCGGCAGCGACCAGCCGGGAAGATCGGCCCCGCGCTCTTCGAGCTGCCGCCGATGGCGACCCTGATCGGAGCAGACCACTTCGACGAACAGCAGTGCGACGCCCACGTCGGTGCCCAGTTTGCGCCAGCCCTCCCGGGCGGCTTCGACCGGATTCACCGCGTCGACCACGACGTCCAGCCCAGCCAGTAGACAGCTCTCAGCCAATCGGTTGGCTATGACGTAGCCAGCGATCCCGACGCCTGACCGCTCGGCGACAAGACCGCTGACCACCAGGGCTGACTCGATCGCGTCGAGCCGAATGTAGGAGGCACCCTGGCGTCGGGCTACCAGTCTGGAGAGCGTGGTCTTCCCGGTTCCGGGCAGCCCCCCGAAGACCGTGAGGCTCATCCGGCCGCCAACTCGGCGACCAGGCGCTTCGGGGCGATCTGGCGGTACGCCTCGCGGACGATTTCCTCGATCTCGACCCAGTCGACCGGCACATCGAGCCAGACCCCCAGCCAGCCTCGGTGCCCGACATAGGGAGGGCGGAAGAAACTCGTGGGGCGGGCGCTCACCTGCGCTTCCTGCTCACCCGGCGGTGCCGCACACCAGAATCCGAGCCGATCGTCATGATGCCGATCGGCGAACATGACGAAGACCTTTTTGTCCTGCACGAACCAGGTCGGTTCACCATGGCTGAGGCGCTCCGTGGTCTCCGGGAGAGCGAGGCACAGCGCCCGTAGCCGCTCCAGCGGAGTCATTCGCGCGGCAACCGGCCGAGCAGGTAGAACTCGTCGTTCGGCGGGACGGCGGCCCAGTGCGCGAGCCGGTTGGACAGCGCGAACAGCGCCGCGATCGATCCGATGTCCCAGATGTCGTCCTGGCTGAAGCCCACGTCCGCCAGTCGTTCGAGATGGTGGGGACCGACGTCGGCCGGGTCTCTCGCCAGCAGCAGGGCGACCTCGAGCATGAGACGTTGACGCTCGGTCAGCGGCGCCTTGCGCCAGTCGACGGCGACCTGATCGGCCAGGTATGGGTCGCGCGCCCGAATGCGCACGATTGCCCCGTGCGCGACGACACAATAAAGGCAGTCGTTCGCGGCACTGGTCACGACGACGATCAACTCTCGGTCGGCCTTGGACAGGGCCGGCGACTCCTTGTCCATCAGCGCGTCGTGATAGTCGAAGAACGCCCGCCACTCTGCTGGTCTCCACGCGAGCGCCAGGAAGATGTTGGGGACGAAGCCCGACTTGTCGGCGACCTCGGCGATCCGCCCGGCCAGATCAGCAGGCAGTTCAGCCAGCGCCGGTACGGGGAACCGGCTGATTGCCCCGCTCGCGGCCGCGGGAGTGCCCTCGCTCGGAGCGGTCATGACTGCCGACCCCTACGCACGGGCTCAACGACATCGCCGGACTTCGCCACGGATCTCACCGTACGACCGCAGATGTGGGAGAACTCACGTCGTACACCGTGCCGACCGCTCCCCCGGCCAGCAGACCGGTCAGAATCTGGGCCTTCCGGACCGAATTCTCGGGGCTACCCCAGAGCACTGTGCGGCCGGCGGTGAGTTCCAGCTCGATCGCCGTCGGGCTCGCGGCGATGACTTGGACCAGGATGTCGCGGATCGGGGGATCCAGCGCTTGGAGCACCTGGATCGCTGCTGCCGTTGCGGCGTCGTCCCGATCTGCGTCGGTCACCTGTAGCGGCACCACGCCCTCGGGTAGGGCGCTGACCTGAGCGAACCGAACGCCGAAACGGTCCACCAGCCATGTTGTCCCGTCCACCTCCACCGCCGCCAGCGCGGTACGTTCGGTGATCTGCACCACCAGCGTGCTTGGCCAGTCCCGGGTCACGCTTGCCGACTCGATCTGGGTGACGTTCTCGAGCGCCGTCTCTGCGGCGATCAGATCAACCCTGGCCAAGGGGGTTCCTTCCGGGATCGCCAAGACTTGCTGCACCGTTGCCGGCGACATGGCGTGCGTCCCGTCAACCTCGATCGTCTTCAGGGCGAGCACGCTGGAGTAGAACACCAACCACCCAAGACCGAAGGCGGTGACCAGTACGACCGCGGCCACGCTGATGATCGGCCGCCTGGTCATGCCGGTCCCGCGATCCGTACGCGTTCCCCCTGGCCGGCGAGGCTGTTCAGCACCTCGCGGCCGATCATCGCGATGTCTCCGGCGCCGAGGGTCAGAACCACATCCCCTGGCTGAGCGAGCGAGGCCAGCAGCGGGGCCACCGACAACCACGACGGCTCGAAATGAACCTGCTCCGGGGGCAGCGGGACGTGTCCGGCCACCATCGCGCCCGAGACCCCTGGGACGGGGTCCTCTCGGGCGGCGAACACCGACATGACGACCACTGCATCGGCTTCGCCGAGAGCCGTGCCGAACTCCTGCGCGAACGCGCGGGTACGGCTGAACAGGTGCGGTTGGAACGCCACGATCAGCCGCCCGTCGCCGGCCACCGACCGCGCGGCGCGCAACTGCGCCGTGATCTCGGTGGGGTGATGGGCGTAATCGTCGTAGACGCGGATGCCGCCGACGGTCCCGAGGTGCTCGAAGCGGCGGTGCACGCCCGCATAGGCACCCAGCCCATCGATCATGCCTTGAGCGGGTAGCCCGAGTTCGGTCCCGGCCAGCAGGGCAGCCGCAGAGTTCAGCGCCATGTGCTCCCCGGGTACGTGCAACTGCACGCGACCGAGCGGGGTGCCGTCCAGCATTGCCTGATAGGTGATCCCCCCAGTACCGCCGGCATCGTGCTTGAGATCGGTGAGATGCAGATCGGCGTCCTCGACCCGTCCGTAGGTTCGGACCCGAACCGCACAATCCTGGGCGACGGCGACGAGTCCTTGAGCCCCCGGATCATCGCGGCACAGCACGAGGAACCCGCCCGGGCGGATGGTGGCGACGAACCGTTCGAATGCCGACGAGATCGCCGCCAGGTCGGTCCAGTTGTCGAGGTGATCCGCATCGACATTCGTCACGATGGCCGACGAGGGCGAGAGGAGCAGGAAGGATCCGTCGCTCTCGTCCGCCTCGGCCACGAAGAGGTCACCACTCCCGTGGTGCGCATTCGACCCCGACTCGTTGAGGTGGCCACCGATCGCGAATGACGGGTCCGACCCACAGTTCTGCAACGCGACCGTGAGCATCGAGGTGGTCGAGGTCTTACCGTGGGTGCCAGCGACGGCGATGCTGCGTCGACCGGCGAGAACAGCGGCCAGCGCCACCGCTCTGGGCAGGACGAGCAGGCCGGCTTCCCGAGCCGCCACCAACTCAGGGTTGTGCGCCCGGATTGCGGTGGAGTAGACGACGGTGTCCACGTCGGCAATGTTGTCGGCCGAGTGGCCGACGCTGACCCGCGCGCCGAGGGCGCGCAGCCCCAGCAGGACTGAAGAGTCCTTGGCATCGCTGCCCGAGACCGGTGCCCCACGGCCCAACAGGATGCGGGCGATTCCACTCATGCCGGCCCCGCCGATTCCCACGAAGTGCACCCGGCCGAGGGACTCCGCCGTCGGCGTCGGAGCACTCCACGTGGCCATGTTCACGTGTACAGCCTGCTCCGCAGCCCGATGCTCATCGCAACTGCCCGCCTTTGTCTGCCACATCCAGTATCAACTCGGCCATCCGGTCGCCCGCATCCCGGCGCCCAAGGCCAGCGCTGGCCGCCGCCATCGCCGTCAGGCGCGACTCATCGAGCAGCAGCGGGGCGACGGCGTCCAGGAGGTAGTCCCCGGTGAGGTCGCCATCCTCGACCAGGAGCCCCCCGCCGGCCGCGACCACGGGTTCGGCGTTGTGTCGCTGTTCGCCATTGCCGATCGGCAAAGGCACAAAGACGGCTGGCAGTCCCACGGCGGACAATTCAGCACACGTGACGGCGCCGGCTCGACAAAGGGCGAGGTCGGCAGCCGCATACGCGAGGTCCATCCGCTCGAGATAAGGCACCGCGACATAGGCGACCGGGTGACCGCCCGTAATCGGCTCGGGCGGGGAGACGTTCTTGGGTCCCACAGCGTGCAAGATCTGGATTCCACGATCGCGCAGTGCGTCAACGACGGCACCCACTGCTGTGTTCAACTTGCGCGCTCCCTGTGAACCGCCGAACACGAGCAGAGTAGGCCGGTCAGGCTCGAGGCCGAAGTGGGCCCGCCCCAGTTCCCGCAGGCTGTGCCGGTCCAGATCGGCGATCTGCGGACGTAATGGCATGCCCACCAGCTCGGCGCCAGGCAATCGCGTCCCAGGAAAAGTCACTGCCACGAGAGCGGCGAATCGGGCGCCGACCCGGTTGGCCAGCCCCGGGACCGCGTTCTGTTCGTGCACGATGATGGGGATGCCGGCTCTGCGTGCCGCCAGGTAGGCAGGCAACGCCACGTAGCCGCCGAACCCGACAAGGGCTTGAGCGCGGGTCTCCCGCAGGATGCCGGCGGCCGAGCGCACCGAGGCAAGCAGCCGGTCCGGTACCCGCAACAGGTCCAGCGTGGGCCGACGCGGTAATGGGACCGGCGGAATCAGCCGCAGTTCGTGTCCGCGGGCTGGGACCAGATCCACCTCGAGACCTCGGGCGGTGCCGATACAGGTCAGACTTCCGCCGGGATCCTGGGTGCGCAGTGCATCGGCCACGGCCAGCATTGGTTCGATGTGGCCGCCGGTTCCCCCGCCGGCGAGGACGATTCGCCGCGGGCTCACCGTCGAGCCCGGGCCGCGGCGCTTCGGGCTGGGAGTCCGGTCGGTTCAGTCGGCACACGAGGCGGGGGCGCCGAGCGCCGCACTTCCGAGCTCGCACTCCGCGGGATCGGTGCGAACACTCGCGCCCACCTGCTGCGTCGACGTCGCTTCAGATAGGCCACCGCGGCCGGCTCGTGCCGGGCAAAGCTGGCCAGAACTCCGACGGCGAACATGGTGAGAATCAGTGATGTGCCACCGGAGGAGATCAGCGGCAGCGGGAGCCCGGTGATTGGCAGCAGGCCGACCACGTACCCGGCGTTGATCAGTGCCTGGCCGATCAGCCACACCGTGATCGCAGCGGCCGCCAGCCGAATGAACTGGTCGCTGGTCCGCCGGGCGATCCTGATTCCAGCGAAGGCCAACAAGCCATAGAGAGACAAGACCAGCAGGCAGCCAGCGAAGCCGAGTTCCTCACCGATGATCGCAAAGATGAAGTCGCTGTCCTGCTCGGGCAACAACCCCCACTTCATCCGGCTGTTCCCGAGACCGACCCCCCACCAACCGCCGGTGGCCAGGGCGTACAAGCCGTTGGCCGCCTGCAGGGTGGCGCCGTCCGGGTCGGCGAACGGGTCGAGGAACCCGGTCAGCCGGGCCGCCCGGTACGGCTCGGCGACGATCATCGCCGCCACCGCGGCGACCACTGCGGTGCCCAACGTCACGAACAGCCGCGCCGGCGCACCGACCGACCACAGCAGGGAGAAGAGGATCAGGATGAAGACGATGGCGGTCCCGAGGTTGGGTTGCAGCAGGACCAGCCATCCGAGCAGGAGCCCGGCAGGGACCAATGGCACCAGTAGATGCCGCCATTGATCGATCAGCTTGCGTTTGCGGACCAGGAGGTCCGCTCCCCAGAGCACGAAGGCGAGTTTCGCCAGCTCGGAGGGTTGCATGCCCAATGGGCCGATCTCGAACCAGCGTCGCGCCTGGTTGTACTCCTTGCCGATACCTGGAACGAGCACGAGCACCAGGAGGACGACCGCGATCAGCATGGCGGGCAAAGCCATCCGGCGAAGCAATGTCGGCCGCATCCGCAGAGCAAGCGCGAACGCGACGAGTCCGACCGCCGCGAAGACGACCTGGTTGCTGAAGCTTGCGTAGACCGAGCCCTGTTGCTGCAGCGAGTCCACGCTGGTCGCGGAAAAGACCATGATCAGGCCGATCAGCAACAGGGCCCCACCCGCGCCCAGGACGAGATGGAAGGAGGCCAATGGCCGCTCACCGGTCCTCGGTCGACCGGGGCGGGTGCCGACAGGGGCCGTGGGTCCTACCCCGAGAAGGGTCACCGAGCCCCGTCCTCACGCAGCTCCGAGACCGCGCGCGCGAACGCCTCAGCCCGGGCCACGTAGTTTTCGAACATGTCCATCGAGGCCGCGGCCGGCGCCAGCAGGACGGTGCTTCCGGGGCGCGCCTGGGCAGCAGCCGCCCGCACGACCTCGAACATGGCTCCATCGTCGTTGCTGGCGACGTCAACGACCGGGACCTCCGGCGCGTGTCGCGCCAGGGCGTGCGCGATCAGCGCGCGGTCGGCCCCGAGCACGATGACAGCGCGCAGGCGATCGCGGACGGCGATGACCAGCTCGTCGACCTGCGCCCCTTTCAGCAGTCCGCCCGCGATCCAGACCACCTCGGAATAGGCCGACAGGGAGGCCTTGGCGGCATGCGGGTTCGTTGCTTTCGAATCATCGACGTAGGCGACCCCACCGACGGTGCCGACCAACGCATTTCGATGCGGTCCTGGCAGGTAGGTGTGCAAGCCCTGTGCGACGGCGCTGGGATCGACGGACACGCTGCGGGCCAAACCCGCCGCCGCAAGGGCGTTCGCGACGTTGTGCTGGCCCGCGATGGGCAGATCCGCCACCCTGGCCAGCTCGAGGCCCTCGCCGAACGCCCGGTCCACCAACGCTCCCTCGACGACGCCCAATGCTCCAAGGGGAGGCGGCCCGAGAGTGAAACCGACCGGACGCTGATGATGCTCGGCCAGGCGACTCGACTCAGCGTCATCCCGGTTGAACACGGCGATTCCAGCGTGGTCGAAAGCGACCCGCTTGGCGCGGGCATAAGCCTCCATCGAGCCGTGCCAGTCGAGGTGATCGGGGGCGACGTTGAGTACGGCAGCGGCATGAGCCCGGATCGATGGCGACCGGAATAGCTGGAAACTGGAGAGCTCCACCGCCAGTACGTCATACCTGACCGGCCCGTCGACCACGTCGACCAGCGGCAGCCCGATGTTGCCGGTCGCGATGCACGCACGGCCGGCCGCAAGCAGGATCGACTCCAGCATCCCGACGGTGGTCGTCTTCCCGTTCGTGCCGGTCACGATCAGCCACGGGGGGGCACCCGGATCCTGCAGTCTCCAGGCCAATTCCGGTTCTGAGATCACGTCGACGCCGCGCTCGCCAGCGGCGACCAGCAGGTGGTGACTCGGCGCCACGCCAGGACTCGCCAGGACCAGGCTCACGTCGGGTAGGACATTCGGCATCCCGATCTCCACGACCGACGCGGTCGCGGACGAGTTGTCGGAGGTCAGATCCTGGGGCAGCAGATCCCTGCGGTCGTCGGCAACGAGGACGTGGGCGCCCAACCGAGACAGGGCCCGGGCAGCGGCAATACCGGATATCCCGGCACCCAGGACCAGCACCCGCCGACCGGCCCAGGAGGCGCGATCGTCCTGACCGGGGGCCGCGAACTCCTGCTCAGTCACTCGAGCTCGGCGAGACTGAGCCAATCGGCATAGAACAGGCCCAGGCCGAAGGCCACCGCCATACCGGTCACGATCCAGAACCGCACCACCACTGTGTTCTCCGTCCACCCAGCGAGCTCGAAGTGGTGATGAATGGGCGCCATCCGGAAGATCCGTCGGCCACTCCCAAGGCGAAAGACCAGGATCTGGATGGTCACCGACATGGCAACGACGACGAACAGCCCGCCCAGGACCACAAGCAGTAACTCGGTGCGGGTGAGGATCGCGAGTCCGGCCATCAGGCCACCCAGTGAGAGTGAACCTGTGTCCCCCATGATAATTCGGGCCGGTGAGGCGTTCCACCACAGGAATCCGAAGCACGCCCCCATCGCGGCAGCGGCGATCAGGGTGATGTCCAAGGGGTCCCGGACCGAGTAGCAACCGGCCTCCGGCAGCCGCGCGCAATCGTGCCCGAACTGCCAGAACGAGACGATCAGGTACGAACCGAACACCATCACCGACGCGCCCGAGGCGAGACCGTCGAGACCGTCGGTGAAGTTGACGGCATTCGAGAAGGCGCTGATCAAGAGCAGCGCGAAGAAGACGAAGCCAACCGTGCCGAAGGTCAGGGGCGGGATGTCCCGCACGAAGGAAAGCACCGTCGATCCGGGCGTCAGCCCGTGGGAGTTGCGAAATTGCAGCGCGAGGATCGCAAAGCTGACGCCTATGACAACCTGTCCAACCAACTTGGCCGTCTTGTTCAACCCGAGGTTGCGTTGATTGCGGATGGAGATGTAGTCATCGAGGAAGCCCACCGCACCGAGTCCGACAAAGAGGTAGATCAGGAGCAGACCACTAGCCGTCGGCCCACGTCCGGCCTCACCGAGGAGGAACAGGTGCGCGACGAAATATCCGGCCACCGTCGCGGCGACGATGACCGCGCCGCCCATCGTGGGAGTGCCCTGCTTGGTCATGTGGTGCTCGGGGCCGTCGACCCGGATCTCCTGGCCGAACCCGCGGCGCTGCAGGCTGCGGATGGCAAATGGGGTGAAGAGGATCGAGATGGCCAGGGCGATCACCGCCGCGATGAGGACCGATCTCATGTCGCGGCTTCGGCGAGCAGCGCGTCAGCCAACCGGTCCAGCCCCACGAAGCGGGAGGCCTTGATCAGCACGACATCCCCCGGCCGAAGTTGGGAACGCAACAGCTGCAGTGCTGCGCTCATGTCCGGCACGTGGACGAACCCCTCTTCCTCGGCTGGGCCACCAGCCGCGCCAGCATAAATGTCGGCCGCCTCCGGACCCACGGCGACTAGCCGATGGACGCCTCGTCGCGTTACCTCGGCGCCCACCCTTCGGTGCTCGGCCGGGCCCAGGTCACCGAGTTCGCCCATTCCACCGAGCACCGCCCAGGTCCGGCGGCCGGGGCCGGCGACGCCGATGAGCGCTTCTAGGGCCGCACGCATTGATTCGGGATTGGCGTTGTATGCGTCGTTGAGGACGCTCACGCCATCGGAGCGCTCGGTGAGTTCCATCCGCCAGCGACTGCGCGGTCTCGCGGCGCCGAGGGCCGCTGCGATCTCGGCCAGTCGTTGCGGCGTCGCGGCGACCGCCACCCGTGCGGGCGGGTCTACGCGGGCGAAAGTCGACAGCGCGACGGCGCTGGCTGCTGCTGCATTGGCTGCCTGATGTGCGCCGACGAGCCCCAGCGTCACATCGGCGCTCTGATCGCCGGCCGACAGCCGAAACCGCGGCCTTCCCGCAGCACTGACGTCCACCGCCTCGTACCTGACGTCGGCTGCTGGATCACTGCCGAACGTCCACACCTGTGCTGCGGTCCGCCCCGCGAGGTAGCCGCTGGCTTCGTCATCCGCGTTGAGAATGGCGACGCCGCCCTGGTCCGCCGTCGGTAGCGCCGCGACGAGTTCGGACTTGGCCTGCGCCACGGTTGCCGCCGAGCCGAATTCGCCGATGTGCGCGGTCCCGATGTTCAGGATCACCCCGATCACCGGGCGGGCGATCTCGGTGAGCCGGGCGATGTGGCCGACGCCTCGGGAGCCCATTTCCAGGACGAGGAACCGTGTCTCGGCATCAGCCCGCAGGACCGTCAGTGGGACACCGAGGTCGTTGTTGTAGGAGCCCACGGGACATACCGTGGGCCCGTATTGCGACAGCAGATCGCCGACCAGGTCCTTGGTCGAGGTCTTACCGCTGGACCCGGTGATCCCGATGACGACCAGGTCAGGCAGGCGGCGAAGCACTGTGGCGGCCAGCCTCCCCAGCGCCGCCACCGGATCGGGAACGACCACGCAGGGCAGCTCTGGGATCGCGCGGGCCGCCACGATGGCGACCGCGCCGGCTTGATGGGCGGCACGTGCGTAGTCGTGCCCGTCCGCATGCTCGCCGACCAACGCGAAGAAGAGGTCCCCGGGCAGACAGTCTCGTGAGTCGATGCGGATGTCGCGGGTGATCGAAAGTGTCTCAGGGACGTGGTTGTTCGGGTCCGCCTCCGATGCGGGGAACCATTGGCCCGCCGTTGCGGCCAGCAGTTCGGCAATGGTCATCCCGATCACGACCCGGTGCCGCCGTTCCAGCCATGTCTGGCCAGGGTTTCCAGCAGCACAGCGCGGTCATCGAACGGGGTGACCACGCCGTCGATCTCCTGCCCCTGTTCGTGGCCCTTGCCGGCGATGACAACCGAATCGCCGGGACGCGCTCGATCGACGGCGGTGGCGATCGCGTCAGCTCTGCCGTCCACCTCGATGACTTCGCCTCGCTGGGCTCCCCCGACACCGAGAGCTCCGGCCCGCATCGATGCCCGGATCGCGGCTGGGTCCTCGGAGCGAGGATTGTCGTCGGTGATGATCAGGACATCGCTGCCCCGCGCCGCAACCTCGCCCATGAGCGATCGCTTGCCGGTGTCCCGATCGCCTCCGCAGCCGAGCACCAGAATCACCGCGCCAGCGGTCTGCGGTCTCAACGCCGCAAGCAAATTCGACACAGCAGCAGGAGTGTGTGCGTAGTCGACGAGCGCGGTGAAGGGCTGACCGGCATCCACGACCTCCATGCGCCCCGGTACCCGCGCTGTTCCCAGGCCGGTCGCGGCGAGTTCCAGATCGACCCCGATGCAATCAAGTATCGCCAAGGCGACCATCGCGTTGGCCACATTGAAGCCACCCGGCAGCGAGAGAGTCACCGGCACGCTGCGGCCGGCCGGTCCAAGGGCGACGAACGAGGTCCGACTACCGGCGACCGTGACTCCGGAACTGTGCCACTGCGCCGCTGTATTGCCCGCTGGTGAGACGGTGATGGTGTCTGGTCCCACCAATCTGACGCCCCAGCTGTCGTCCACCATGACGACCTCGTGCTTCGCCCGACCGTCGAAGAGCAGTGCCTTGGCGCGGAAGTAGGCCTCGAGGTCGCCGTGAAAGTCCAGATGGTCCTGGCTCAAGTTGGTGAAGGCCGCGACCTCGAACGCCGTGCCGGCGACTCGGTCGAGCGCCAGCGCGTGACTGGAGACCTCCATCGCCACGGCCTCGACCCCATGTTCAGCCATCAGGGCCAGGGTCGCCTGCAGATCCGGTGCTTCCGGAGTTGTCCGGTGCGCGGGTACGGCCACCGGTCCGCCGACCGTCTGCATCCTCGTTTCGATGGTGCCGATCAGTCCGGCCATCCGCCCGGCCGAACCAAGCGCCGCCTCGAGCAGGTAGCTGGTCGTCGTCTTACCGTTGGTACCGGTCACCCCGAGCACCGACAGCCTGCGACTCGGATCGCCGTACACGACTGCGCAGACCCGACCGAGGACCGCTCGTGGATCCGGCACCACCAGGACGGGGGTACCGCTGGGCACGGCCCGGGCCGCGGCGCCCTGCGGGTCGGTCAGGATCGCGACCGCACCGGCCTGCACGGCTGCCGCAGCGAACCGGATGCCATGTGTGTTGGCGCCTGGCAGTGCGCTGAACAGGTCACCAGGTCGTACGTCGGACGACATCAGTGTCACGCCGAAGACGTCGATCTGCTCGGCGGGCGCATCGAGCGGGGTCCCCAACAGCGCAGCCAGGTCCGCCAACGGAGTTGGCCGCAGATGAGTGGGACGGGGAACGGCGACCACGAGAGGCGAGGTTACCGAGCGGGCAGACGCATAGGCGCAGCCGTAAGGAGCATGACCATCACGAGATCAGGATGAACTCGGGCCTGGCCGCACCGGTTGGCGGTACCGCCTCATGGGCCAGCACGAATGTCATGACTGCTCGGAACACCGGGTTAGCCGGCACCGAGGTACCCGGATGTTGGAGCATTACCGCCATTACGTAGCGGGGGGCATCGGCCGGCGCGAACCCGGCAAAGGTCCGGAAATACCCTCCGCCGGCATAGCAGCCGCACGCCGGATTCGGCCGCTGCGCCGTTCCGGTCTTGCCAGCGACCCGATACCCCTGGATCACCGCATCTTGCGCCGTTCCCCCCTCCCCAACCACGGCTTCGAGCATGTAGGCCATGGTCGCCGCGGTCTCTTCGCTGATGACGCGAATGCCCTCGGGTTGCGCCATCTCGGTGACGGTGCCGTCTGGAGCGATGGTCGAGTCGACGATTCTCGGTGGGATACGAACGCCGCCGTTCGCGATCGTCTGGTAGATCGAGGCCATCTGGAGGGTGGTCAGTGCGAAGCCCTGTCCGATGGGGATGTTGATGGACTGTGCGACGCTCCATTGATCGTTCGGCACCAGGAGACCGGGAGTCTCGCCTGGCAGTTCGATGCCGGTCAACTCCCCGACCCCGAAAGCGCGTAGGTATTGCTCGAGCCGCTCGTTGCCCAGTTGCTGGGCGATTCCGATGGTCCCCACGTTCGAGGACTTCGCCAGAATGCCGGTGACGGTGTAGTTCAGCGGTGCATGTCCATGAGCGTCATGAACAGTCGTGTTCCCCACCGTGATCGCGTCAGGGGTCAGCCGTACGTCGGTGGGCGTGACGATTCCCTCTTCGATGGCCGCGGACACCGTGATGGCCTTCGCCACCGAACCGGGCTCGAGAATCCCGGAGATCGCCCCGTTGCCGAGGGTGTCCGGTTCCGCTTCGTTGGCGGTGTTCGGGTCGAAGCTGTTACACGTTGCCATCGCCAGGACCCGACCCGTGTGCGCGTCGAGGATCACGCCCTGGGCATTTCTGGTCGACCCATCGGCGCACTTGGCGTCCAGTTGTTGCTGGAGTTGGAATTGGACGTCCTGGTCGATGGTCAACCGCAGCGAACCACCTGGTACGGCCGGCAGGTCGGTGCGCTCGCCGGCAGGGATGACTGCACCGTTTCGGCCAACCTCATAACTGGCGGTGCCCGGTATGCCGGTGAGGAAGTCGTCGTAGACCTGTTCGATGCCGGCCAGGCCCGACCCGTCAGTCCCGGTGAATCCGACTACCTGCGCCCCGATCGGACCGGCCGGATAGACCCGCATGGGCTGCACCTCGACGCCAATTCCAGGGATGTCTAGATCCATGATCTGTACGGCCGAGGCAGGGTCCATCCGCTCGGCCAGAACTTGGTAGCGGTTATCAGCCTGCATCTTGTCGACGAGCACGTTGACCGGCACGGAGAGCATTCCGGAAAGCGTCGTCGCTGCAGCCACCGGATCGGTGATGAGCGCGGGATCGGCATAGATCTTTCGGGCCGAGACGGTGTATGCCAAGGGATTTCCATTGACATCAAGAATCTGTCCGCGGGTGGCGGCCAACACGTCCTCACGGAGGCGTTCCGCTGAAGCCGCGGCGGCGTAGGCGGTGCCGTCCAAACCTTGGAGCAGCACGAGTCGCCCCAGGATCACTGCCGTGAGCAGGGCGATGACGGCTGCGGCCACCCGAAGTCGGCGGTCGGGAGCAGCCAACTTGATGCGGCGACGGCGGCGTCGTCGCGCGGGCGTCGGAGGGCGTCGAGCTGCCGGCCCCTGCGGAGTCCGCATCGGACGAGCCGGCGGACGCCGACGTGTTGGGGTGGCCATGTCAGCGAACGCCGGCGGGCACGGGGCTGCCAACAATGACGACAGAGCCGTCGGGGCCCACGAGGATGAAGCCAGGCTGGGCTGCGGGGACCATGCCGAGATCCCGAGCGGCCTCGGCCAGGGTCTGCGGGGAGAGCCCTTCCGACATCTGCCGCTGCAGCCCCTGCTCGGTCACCGCCAATTCCGCGTTCCGCTGGATCAATTGCTGCACGCGAAACGAATCTGCGGCGATCACGGTGTTCAGCACGAGCAGGGCGATCGTGCCGAGGATCACGAGCCCGAGCACGAGGATGATGAACGGGCCGCGGCGCATGCTCGGTGAGGCAGCGGGCACGACGCGCAGCGACTGTCGCGAAGCGGCTCGGACTCTCCTCGGAGCCGCAGCCCTCGTTGCCCGCGCACCCGCATCGGTCGAGAGATTGAACCCTGGGCGCGCAGTCGCCTCCCGCGGCTCCCGCTGTATGGCTGTCCGTGCAGCGGCGCTGGCTGCCATCAGGCAACGCCCCTGCTGATCCGCTCAGCCGCGCGCAGTTTCGCCGAAGCAGCCCTGGGGTTGAGCTCTATCTCCTGCTCGGACGGCACTTCCGCGCCGCGGGTCAGCATCCGCAACCGCGGTCGGCCCGCTGGCAGGAGCACGGGTAGATCCAGCGGCGTGCTGTCCTCGGCCCCCCGAACCAGCGCGCGCTTGACGATCCGATCCTCGAGCGAGTGATAGCTGATTGCCAGGAGTCGACCGCCCGCACGTAACGCCTCGATCGCCACCGGCAGGGCAGCCTCGAGGGCGGCGAGCTCCCCGTTGACCTCGATCCGTAATCCCTGGAACGTGCGCTTGGCGGGATGGCCTCCGGTGCGCCGGGTTGCGGCTGGGATCGAGGTACGGACCAGGTCGGCAAGTGCCGCCGAACTCGTGATCGGGCCCCGTTCGCGCTCTCGGAGGATGGCCGCCGCGACTCGGGATGCGAATCGCTCTTCACCGTAGTCGCGCAGCACCCTGGTCAGGTCAGCGCGGGAGTAGGTGTTGACGACGTGCTCGGCGGTCAGCGTTGCGGTTGGGTCCATTCGCATGTCGAGCCCGGTGTCGCGAGAGTACGAGAAGCCTCGTTCGCCCTCGTCGAGTTGCATCGATGAGACACCCAGGTCAAATAGCACGCCGTCAACCTCAGGAGTGTCCGAGGCCGCGAGGATGTCTCCGATGGCGTCGAATCTGGTGTGTACCAGTCGAATGCGGTCTCTGTACTTCGCGAGCCGTTCCGAGCAGACGCGAAGGGCGGCCGGGTCTCGGTCGAGGCCGACGACTCGCAGATCGGGATGAGCTGCCAAGAGGGCTTCCGCATGACCGCCCAGACCCACGGTGGCATCGACGATGACCGACGTAGGACGATCAGCGACCGGCGCCAGTAGTTGACTGACCCGCGACAGCAGAACCGGAACATGACCGGGACTGGTGCTCACTGTTCCTCCTCGCGACAATGCTGAACGGCGCGGCCCTCCGGTCAGGTCCCCGCCCGCCCCGCGGGGGTTCACGACCTGGCACCGGGGAAGGTGCGCCAGGGCGGAACGGGGCGGTGCGGGAGGAGACCTCACCAGAGGGTCGCCTTTGGCGGGTTCCGGTGACATGGCTCAGGTCGCTCTCGGCAACACCTCCGCTTCCAGGTCTGAGAAGGAGTCCTCACGTTCGGCGACGAAGCGGGCCCAGGCACCGGACTCCCAGATCTCGAAGCGGGTGTTGGCTCCGACGACGACGCAGTCGCGATCCAGGCCGGCGTAGTCGCGCAGTTCTTGGCGGATGACGATCCGGCCGGCCTTGTCGGGAGTGGGGTTGTCGGCTGACCCGAACAGGAAGCGCTCGTACTCACGTACAGCACGCGAACCGCCTGGTGCCGGACTCTGGGCCAGCGACTCGGCGATCCGGGACATGTAGGCGACGGGGTAACCGAACAGACAGCGCTCCTGACCCTTGGTGATCACCAGCCCGTTTGAGAGCTCGTCTCGATAGCGCGCGGGCAAGGCCAATCGGCCTTTTTCGTCGAGGCGAAGCACGTGCGTGCCGAAGAACACACCCCCACCTCCCGACTATCCATCCCGCCACCTGCTTCCACTGCGCGCCACTCTAACCCACACTGCCCCACATGTCCTGCATCCACACACGCCTCTCGCAACGTCAGCACGGCCTACACATCACCCGGAGTGCCACGTACTCTCGTCAAGACGATCTGCCGCGCTTGGTCGGCACGACATGCCGACCGGCGATCCCGGCAGGCAGGTAGGAGGAACGCTGCGGTGACAGCCGCTCCACATCCCGAGGTCTTGGGTCATGCCGAGGTCTTGGGCGGCAGTGATGTCGAACGAGACCGTCGCGCGCCGGTAGAGGATGAGAGCCACCGAGCCCGCCAGGGCGCCGTCCCGCTCGACCGGGCGCGCCAGATCGCCACCCGGATCGCCACCAACATCGAGAAGGTCATCGAAGGCAAGCCCGACATCGTGCGGCTCGCCCTCGTCGTCATGCTCGCCGAAGGGCACCTACTGATCGAGGATGTTCCTGGCGTGGGCAAGACCAAGCTCGCCAAGGCCCTAGCGCGGTCGATCGACTGCTCGGTACGTCGGCTGCAGTTCACCCCTGACCTGCTGCCCAGCGATGTGACGGGCGTCAGCGTCTACAACCAGGACACCCGGGACTTCGAGTTCAAGCCGGGCGCGGTGTTCGCCAACCTGGTGGTCGGTGACGAGATCAACCGGGCTTCGCCCAAGACTCAGTCGGCACTGCTCGAGTGCATGGAGGAGCGCCAGGTCACCGTGGACGGGACCACGTACAAGCTGGAGAGCCCCTTCATGGTCGTGGCCACCCAGAACCCAATCGAGATGGAGGGCACCTATCCCCTCCCCGAGGCCCAGCGAGACCGGTTCACCGCACGCGTGTCGATGGGTTATCCCGATACGCGTTCAGAACTGGCAATGCTGGGCGGACACGCCGACCACGACCCGCTCGAAGACCTGCGTCCGGTCTCCCACGCGGCCGAAGTGCGCAGCCTCATTGCCTCGGTCGCCGGCGTCTACGTGTCTCCGGCGGTGTCCAGCTACATCGTCGAACTGGTCGCGGCGACCCGGCGCAGTTCCGAGCTACGGCTCGGCGGGTCACCGCGCTCGAGTCTGCAGTTGCTCCGCTCGGCCAAGGCGGTGGCGGCGCTGGCCGGCCGGGAGTACGTCCTGCCCGACGACGTCCAACAGCTCGTCGGACCGGTGCTCTGCCACCGGGTGATCCTCACGCCCGAGGCGCAGATCGCCCGCCGCAGTGCGCACGACATCGTCGCTGACTGCATGAAGCGGGTGCCGGTGCCGCGCAACGCTCCAGATCAGTCAGCCAGTTGATCCGAGCTGTCCAAATATTGATGGCGATTCGGCTCTGATGAGATGCGCAAGCTCTGGGACAATCTGACGATTCGTGGCAACTGCCTCGTAGCCGCGGGGATTGCGCTCGTCCTCACCGGCATCACGCTGGGCGAATCCAGCCTCCTCCGAGCCGCTGTCTTCGCGCTGGGTGTTCCGGTCATCGCGACGCTGTTCGTGGGGCGTAACAGATTCAGACTTTCCTCGGCGCGGTCGATCGTGCCGAGCCGGACGCCCGTCGGGCAGCCAGCCACGGTGATCCTGCGGGTGACCAATCGGGCCGAACAGCGCAGCGGCTTGCTGCAACTCGACGACTCGGTTCCACATGTCCTCGGTGGACATGCACGATTCGTCGTGGACCGGCTGCCGCCCGGAGCAAGCGTCGAGTTGAGGTACCCGGTGACGTCAGCGCTACGAGGGCGATTCGCGCTGGGGCCTCTCCGTTTGAAGCTCACCGACCCCTTCGGATTAGTCGAGCGCAGCCGTGGCTTTGCCGCCACCGAAGTGCTGACGATCGTCCCGGTCGTGCATCCCCTGCCGGGAGTGGGGCTGGGTGGGGCCTACTCCACCGGAGGCGACAGCAGCGCCCGGTCGGTGTCCATCCAGGGCGAGGACGACGCTGCGACGAGGGAATTTCGCAGCGGTGATGACCTGCGCAAGGTGCATTGGCGGTCAACCGCCAGGGTGGGCAAGCTGATGGTCCGCCGCGAGGAGCAGCCCTGGCAAACGCGTTCTGCGTTGCTGCTGGACACCCGCAGTACGGCGCACCGCGGGGAGGGCATGGCCGGCAGTTTCGAATGGTCGGTCAGTGCGGCGGCCAGCGTGGGCGACCATCTGAGCCGGTTGGGCTACAGCCTGCGACTGTTCACCGACGCAGGTGAGATCCACGGCGTGTCCGGACTCGCCGCCCGTGAGGCGCTGCTCGACCAGTTGGCAGTCGTCCGCACGTCCACGATCCGCACGCTGGATCATGGAATCCGTGAACTGCGCGCAGCTGGCGAGGACGGCCTGCTGGTCTGCGTGCTGGGCGAGGCCAGCCCAGATGACGCGGCTGCGCTGATTCGCGGCCGTTCCTCGACATCGACCTCGATCGCCGTTCTGTCGGATGTGGCCAGCTACGAGACCGGTTCACCGCGTCGCCGGACTAGGCCCAGTCAGTCCGCGCAGCCCCAGTCGGCCACCGACATCCGCGGCGCGGTTGTCGGCGAATCGAGCGCCGAGCCGAGGGCCCAGTTCGCGGAGCCGAGTCAGCAAGTGCTGGCCACCGCCGGAGTTTTTCGTCGGGCCGGCTGGCGCGTGGTGATCGTGCCGGCAGGAGTGACGATCACCGACGCTTGGGCCCAGGCCGGCGTGACCGCGTTCGGCTACAGCGGGACCGCCGCCTCATCCGAGGGCTTCGGCGGCACCCGGCTGACGGCGTCGAGCACGCCATGACCGCAACCATGATCACCCCGACGGGCGCCCTTGACGCGACCCCGCCGCAGGAGAACCCAGCGCCGCGGGAACCGGGCCGGGCTGGTCGTGAGCCACTGGACGAGGCCGTCCTGGCACGGCACCGATCCGTACGGATGGGCCTTGCTTGCGGGGCGGCCACATTGTTGGCCAGCGCGGCCCTGTTACCCGTTTTCGTCAACCAGGGCTGGTTAGCCGCAACGGCTGCCACGCTGCTCGCGGTCACGCTGACCGGGATCGGCGTTCGCGCCCTGCCACGGGGCGCGGCCATGGCTCCGGTCTTCCAGTTGTTGGCCGTGTTCGTCGTCCTGAACCTCTTCTTCGCCGACCATCTGAGGCTCGGAGTGATCCCGACGCCGGCAAGCACGCGGGATCTCTGGGCTGTGCTCGGGGACGGACTGCTCGACCTGCAGAGTCAGGCGGCACCGGCGCTGTTGCTGGAAGGGCTGGTCGCACTCACAGCACTGGCCATCGGGCTGATGGCGATCCTTGTCGAGATACTGGCCATTCGGCTGGGCCGGGCGGCCCTCAGTGGACTTGTTTTGCTGGTCATCTACCTCGTACCGGTCGCCACGCTCGTCGGCTCGCTCAACGTAGTCAGTTTTGCTGGCCCAGCCCTGGGATATCTGCTGCTGCTCTTCGCAGATGGCCGCGACGGTGTGACCCGCTGGGGGCGCAGCGTCACTCCCGGCGGGCATCGCTCGCTCCCCGGACTGGTGACCGCGGCGAAGGTAGGCGTAGGAGCGGTTGGCTTGGGGCTACTTCTGCCGCTGATCATTCCCACCTGGCCCGAGGGGCTGCTGGGCCAACAGTTCGGCGGTGGCAGCGGCACTGGTCCGGGCACGGCGTTGAGCCCGACCGCCCGCCTGCTGGGCGAACTCACACTTCCGGAACCGAAAGATCTCCTTCAGGTGGACACCAACGTCGACGACCCGTTCTATCTGCGCGCGGTTGCCCTGAACAATTACGGGACCGACGGCTGGTCTCTGGGCAATCTCGATAGCCAGGTACAGGTCGAGGGAAACGGACTCCTCACCCGGCTGCCCGGGCCACAGGTTCTGCGCACCATCAACGCGGACATCACCGCCCTGCAGCACAACGACAGATTCCTCCCGGTGTTCGGTTCCCCAGTGTCTGTCGAAGCGCCCGGCGATTGGCGGTTCGACGAGAACAGCGGGACGATCTTCAGCCGGGACGACACGACCGAAGGACTCACGTACTCCCTGCACTCCCAGCAGCCGACGCCCAGCCGCAGCCAGTTGGGTCGCGCCCCCGATCTGGACCCGGACAACCCGCTGCAGATCGAGTTCACCCAACTGCCAACCGGATTGGATCCCTCCATCGCGGCGCTGGTGGATTCCCTGGTGACCAATGCCAACGCGGGCAGCCCGTACGAGCGGGGACTCGCGATCAACAACTACCTGACCGACAGCGCCAACGGGTTCCTCTACAGCCTGACCACGGAACCGGGAAGCAGCGGGGACGACCTGGTCAACTTCCTGCGCAACAAGCGCGGCTTCTGCGAGCAGTACGCCGCGGCCATGGGAGTCCTGCTCCGGGCGGCCGGGATCCCCGCCCGGGTCGTGCTTGGTTACACCCCGGGCACGTTCGATGACGGGACATGGACCGTGACCACGGACGACGCGCATGCCTGGGTCGAGGCCTATTTCAGCGGGCTCGGCTGGATACCGTTCGACCCAACGCCCATCGGACCGGGACGCGCTGTGGAACTCGGCTACGCCCCGCGGGCCGACAGCGTCCCCGATGCGGCTCCTACGGCGTCGGCCCCCAGCACGTCGCCAGGACAGGTGCCCGCCGGGCCCGGCGGCGAACTCGACGAGAGCCTCAGTGACCCAAACACTCTGACCCGCACGGGGACCCAGGATGGCTTGAACTGGGTGCAGATCGCCTCGGGTACCGGTGCCGTGCTTGTTTTACTACTCGTGCTGGCGCCGAGCCTGATCCGTATTAGCACCCGACGCCGTCGAACCCGGCTGGCCGCGCGCAATCGCGCCGGACCTGGAGCGCACGCGGCCTGGGACGAACTGCTCGACACCGCGACGGACCTCGGCCTGACGAGTCAACCGGACGAGACTCCTCGCACTCTGGCCCGTCGACTTGCCCGAGAGGCAATGTTCGACGCCGAGAGTGCCGTTGCGGTACGCGATATCGCCCTCGCTGAGGAGCGAGCCCGGTACGCCCCCGAGTCCGTCACGCTCTCCCGGTCGGTGGATCTGGCACCTCCGTTGCGCTCGGCAAGGCGGGCCCTGCGCCGGCATGCAGGTCGACGGCAACGGTTCCGAGCCCGCGTCATGCCCGCTTCCACGGTCAACCGGCTACGTCCATCGACGCGCTCGGCTAGGCGCAAGACGCGCCCGCCCGGTCGGTCGCCGAA
>JALZIX010000172.1 GCA_030860025.1 Actinomycetota bacterium | reverse complement strand
TTACCTGCCGCAACTGCGCGCGGACGACAGAGTTCGAGCAGCCACCGTGCCCGGACGGTCACGGCTCGGACTGCCCGGAGTGGTACTGCACCGAGTGCGGCGCAGCGACGTTCGTCGGCTGGTCAGCGGGTCGCGAGTTCAGCTGTGGTCGGCACGTGCGCAGTCGCCGGGGGAGCACCGGGCGTAGGGACGTCGCCTGAGCCGTCGATTCCGGCAGATAGACTGGGTTCGCGCGTAACTGCACCGTTCTGACCAGCGCGCGTCAGTCTCTGAGAGGTTTCACCCAGCGTGTTCGCGACCCTGTCCGACCGACTCGAGAAGGCATTCTCGGGACTGCGCAGCAAGGGTCGGCTCACTGAGACCGACATAGACGCAACCTGTCGCGAGATCCGGATCGCGCTGCTGGAAGCCGACGTGGCGCTGCCCGTTGTCAAGGGCTTCGTCGGGGCCATCAAGCAGCGGGCGCAGGGCAGCGAGGTCTCCCGCGCTCTCAACCCTGCCCAGCAGGTCGTCAAGATAGTCAACGAGGAGCTCGTTTCGATTCTGGGCGGGGAGACTCGGCGGCTGCGCTTTGCCAAGCACCCCCCGACCACGATCATGCTGGCTGGGCTCCAGGGCTCCGGAAAGACGACCCTCGCGGGCAAGCTGGGCCTCTGGCTGCGCGAGCAGGGTCACACCCCACTCCTGGTGGCCGCCGACCTGCAGCGTCCCAATGCAGTCACGCAGCTCCAGATCGTCGGTGAACAGGCCGGCGTCGACGTCTTTGCGCCACAGCCCGGCAACGGGGTCGGCGACCCGGTCGCCGTCGCGCGCGACTCGTTCGACCATGCCGCTCGGACCATGCACGACATCGTCGTGGTCGACACCGCCGGCCGGCTCGGCATCGACGATGAGTTGATGGGGCAGGCCGCCGCGATCCGCGACGCGGTGACGCCTGACGAGATCCTCTTCGTCGTCGACGCGATGATCGGCCAGGACGCGGTCACGACCGCGGAGGCTTTCCGGGACGGCGTCGGCTTCACCGGCGTGGTCCTCACCAAGCTGGATGGCGACGCCCGAGGCGGCGCGGCGCTGTCGGTACGGGAGATCACCGGCCGGCCGATCATGTTCGCCTCCACCGGCGAAAAACTCAGCGACTTCGACGTCTTCCATCCGGAGCGGATGGCATCCCGCATTCTCGGGATGGGCGACATGCTCACCTTGATCGAACAGGCCGAGAAGAGCTTCGACGCCGATCAGGCCGAGGAGATGGCCGGGAAGCTGGCCTCCGGCGACGGCTTCACCCTTGACGACTTCCTCGATCAGATGATGGCCATCCGCAAGATGGGGCCGATCGGCAACCTGCTTGGCATGCTGCCCGGTGCCGGGCAGATGAAGGAGGCCTTGGCCCAGGTCGACGACAAAGACCTCGACCGGACCGCCGCGATCATCCGCTCTATGACCCGGGAAGAGCGCACCGATCCGCGGATCATCAAGGGGTCGAGGCGGGTGCGGATCGCCAACGGCTCCGGAGTCACGGTCACCGAGGTCAACGGCCTGGTGGAGCGCTTCTTCGAAGCCCGCAAGATGATGACCCAGATGGCCGGTGGCATGGGCCTACCAGGCGCACGGGCAATGTCGAAGAAGGCCAAAGGACGTCAGCAGCAGCTCCAGGCGCGCAAGAACGCCAAGGGCAAGAAGGGCCGGAAGGGCGGTCAGCAGCGCCAGCTGGGCGGCGCTCCCAGGACTGGCGCGGACCAGCCGGGGCCGACGGGTGCCCGGCCGGACCTGGACCAGCTCCTCGGGGCCAGCGGATTGCCGCCGGGCATGCAGATGCCGGACCTGTCGGCGTTGCGCTTCGGCAAGAAGAAGTAGCGGCGTCGGGTGGGCGCAGCGCTCCATCTGCGCGGCGTCGTGCTGCCGGCAGACGAGTCGCGCGAGATCTGGATACGGGATGGCCTGATCACGTTCGAGCCAGTGCGCGACGCCGAGACGGTGGCTAGCAACTGCTGGCTCGTCCCAGGGCTCGTGGATGCGCACAACCACATCGGCATGGACCCGTCGGGAGCCGTGACCGACGTGGACGCGCAGCGAGATCAGGCTCTGGCTGACCGGAATGCCGGCGCGTTACTGATCCGGGACTGCGGGGTACCGGTGGACACCCGCCACCTCGACGACCACCACGATCTGCCGCGGATCATCCGGGCCGGGCGACATTTGGCCCCATACCGCCGCTATCTGCCTGGCGTGGGAATGGAACTGGACGATCCCGCGGAACTCCCCGGTGCCGTCGTCGACCAAGCACGACGCAGCGACGGCTGGGTCAAGCTCGTGGGGGACTGGATCGAAAGGGAGGTCGGAGATCTGGCGC
>JALZIX010000171.1 GCA_030860025.1 Actinomycetota bacterium | reverse complement strand
CGGTGGCCCGCTACTACGGCGCCACGCTGGATGCCGACTTCGACCGCGATTACGGCGCTGAGATCCTTATCGAGACGGCTCGGTTGTGGATGACGCTGGGTCACTTCGCCTCCGACGGCGGCTTCCGGATCGACGGCGTCACCGGGCCTGACGAGTATTCCGCCATCACCGACGACAACATCTTCACCAACTTGATGGCGCAGCGGAACCTTCGAGAGGCAGCCGACGCCCTCAGCCGCCAGAAGGAGGTAGCTACCCGACTGGATGCCGATGAGGACGAGGCCGCGGCGTGGCGTGAGGCCGCCGAGGCGGTCGTCATGCCCTACGACGAGCGTCTCGGAGTGCATCAGCAGTCGGAGGACTTCACCGAGCATGACGAGTGGGGTTTCGAGCGCACTCCACCGGAACACTATCCGCTACTGCTGCACGCGCCGTACTTCGAGATCTACCGCAAGCAGGTCATCAAACAGGCCGACCTGGTGATGGCAATGTTCCTGCGCGGGGATGCGTTCACCCCGGAGCAAAAGGTCCGCAACTTCGCCTACTACGAAGCCCGTACGGTCCGGGACTCGTCGCTGTCAGCGGCCCAGCAAGCCGTCATCGCCGCCGAGGTCGGGCACCTGGAACTCGCCTACGACTATTGGGCCGAGACGTTGTTCACCGACCTGTACAACCTGCACGGCAACAGCGTTCAAGGGTTGCACCTGGCCGCGTTGGCGGGCGGTTGGACGGTGGCGGTCAGCGGTTTCGGCGGGATGCGCGACCATGATGGCCAGGTCACTTTCGCACCCCGGCTCCCGCCCAAGCTGACCTACCTGGCGTTCCGAATCCTGGTCGGGGGCCGGTCGATCACGGTGAAGTTCGGCCGGGACTCAGCCACCTACCACCTCATTGACGGCGCGCCGTTCACGAGCAGCCATCATGGCCAGGAATTCACGATCGCCGTTGATGAGCCGGTGACGTTGCCGATCCCAACTGCTCCCGAAGTGGAACCGGTTCATCAGCCCGACGGCCGGGCGCCGAGCCACCGCGAATAACCATGAGCGGGAGACCGCAGCGCTGGGTCAGTGCTTCCAGCGGGTGAGCGTGGCGATCTCCTCGGCGGAGGAGTCCGCGAACAGAACCTGCTCGAACCGGCGTATTTCCGCGATCGTGGTGGACAGCTCATCACCGAAGGCCGCCCGCAGGGCCGGCTCCTTCTCGAAGGCGGCCACCGCTTCCTCCAGTGAGGTCGGCAACGCGCTGATACCCGCCGCAGCCCGTTCCTCAGAAGACAGCGAGGCAGGGTCGGTCGGCACCGGCGCCGGCAGCCTGGCTTCCTCGGACATGCCCGCCATACCGGCCGCGAGCAACCCCGCGACGACTAGGTACGGGTTCGCCGTGGCGTCGAGGCACTTCACCTCGAGATTGGCCGAGGAGTTGCGGTTGCCGGCCGGACCGGTGATGAATCTCAACGCTGCCTCACGGTTCTCCAGCCCCCAGCAGGCGAAGGCACCGGCCCAGTGGGATGGGATCAGTCGCAGGTAGGAGGCCACGCTGGGGGCGCCGACCGCGAGCAGAGCCGGCAGCCGATCGAGGATGCCGGCGCTGAAGGCAGCACCGGTGGGCGACAACCCGAACTCCCGGTTGCCGCCAGCCATCACGTTCTCATCGGCAGACCACAACGACAGGTGCACGTGCGCACCGTTGCCGACCCCGTCGGCCAGCACCTTCGGGGAGAACGAGGCCCGCAACCCGTGGCGGAGCGAGATCGCGCGGATGGTCTCGCGAACAAGGACGAAGGTGTCCGCCGCATCGACCGGACTCTGCGCGGCCACAGAGATCTCCAGTTGGCCGGCTGCGTACTCAGGGTGGAACTGGTCCACCGACACGCCCTGAGTGGCGAGGGCGGCCAGCGTGTCCACGGCGTAGTCGGACAGTTCGCTTACCCGTGCCATCCCATAGGCCGGGCCCTGGCAGCCGGGCACGAAGTCGTTCCCGTCACCGACGCTGACCGCCCATTCGACCTCGAAGGCCATCTTGGCGGTCAGTCCGCGGTCGGCAAGTTCCTCGACCAGACGAGCAGCCAGCAGCCGGGAACACTGGGGATGCGCTGAACCCTCCTGGTCGTATCGGTCGACCGGGGCCCAGGCCCAGCCTGGTTGGCCGGCCAGCACGGTGAGTCGGGCCAGGTCTGGATGCAGTCGCAGGTCACCCACCGGTGACCCGGCGTAGGTTCCCGCCACGATCATGTCGTCGAGCCGGAAGCCATCGAAGACCGGGGACATGCCGACCCCCCATGCGGCGGCACTGGGCAGCTTGGCGACCGGGACGCCCTTGACCCGGGTGATGCCCGAGTTGTCGACGAAGGTGAGGGCGACGGCGACGACCCCGGCGTCCTGCAATTCGCCTAGATAGTCCGTCGCCTGTTGCCCCCGGGAGGTGCGCTCCTCGTCGTCCATGGTCGGCGCTCCCATCGGTGGAATGTCAGTACGGCAGACCCTAGGCTTACCAATTCATCCGAGACGGGACAAACTTCGCGGATGACTCGGTCAACGGCGGTGGCGGCCGGGTGAGCCTGCAATCCACCGTGGACGACCTGCTCGTCGTGGACCACCACTGCCATGGGGTACTGCGTCGGGATGTCGACCGAAGCGAGTTCGAGTCGCTGCTCACCGAAGCCGACGAACCCGGTCTACTGAACCCAACGCTCTTCGATTCCCAGATCGGCTTCGCGCTGCGCCGCTGGTGCGCACCGGTGCTCGGCCTCGAACCGCACACCGAGCCCGAGGCTTATCTACAGCGACGGATGGAACTCGGGCACGAGGAGGTCACCCGCCGATTTCTGCGCGCCGCCGGGATCGGCACCTTCATCGTGGACACCGGGTTCAGGCCCGAGCCCATCCTCGGCCCGTCCGAACTCGCTGCGGCGGTGGGCGGCGACGCCCATGAGATCGTCCGCCTGGAGCAGGTTGCCGAGGAGGTGCTGGCCGAGGGTGTGGAGGCGGCCCGGTTCGCCGAGGTTGTCCGCGAAAGACTGACTGAGCGGACCGCGAACGCCGTGGGGGTCAAGTCGGTCGCCGCCTACAGATCAGGTCTGGACCTGCCGGGGAAGCCGCCCGCCGAGCTGGAGATCACCGCGGCCGCGGGTCGCTGGTTGGCAACGGTGGAGGGCGGGGCCGCCCCGCGCTGCTCTGATCGGGTCCTGCATGGCTTTCTTGTCTGGACCGGGATCGAGCTGGGAAAGCCGGTCCAGTTCCATGTGGGGCTGGGGGACTCCGACATCGACCTTCGCCGCGGTAACCCGCTGCTCTTGACCCCGCTGCTTCGGGCAACCCAGTCCCGCGGGGTACCGATCATGCTCCTGCACAACTACCCCTTTCACCGATACGCCGGATACCTCGCCCAGGTGTTCAGCCATGTCTTTGTGGACCTGGGGCTGTCCACCCACAACCTGGGGCGCGGTTCCGCGAGGGTGATCGAAGAGCTGCTCGAGTTGGCGCCGTTCGGCAAGGTGCTCTTCTCCTCGGACGCATTCGGTCTGCCGGAGCTTTTCCACCTCGGCACGCTGCTGTTCCGCCGTGGGCTGGCCGACGTGCTGCAGGGCGGAGTGGCCGACGGGAGCTGGACCGTCGGGGATGCCGAACGGACCGCGCGAATGATCCTTGCCGGCAATGCAATTCGGATTTACCGCTTGGACGGTACGTGACGCGGTGGTCAACGAGGCCGGTGCAGCAGTCCACAGGATGCAGACGAACGACCGATTAGTTCACAGGATGCCAGCTCAGCCTCGTGGGGTCGAACGGACGGGCACGCTCGCCGGTATGGACAACACATCGAAGCTCCGGCTCAGTGGTCCGGGCAGCCTGGTCGCGGCTGTGCCACACCTGCTCGGCTTCCCACCGGAGGAGTCATTGGTGTTGGTGGGACTGCGCGGACCCGCTAGTCGGCTGGGCATGACCATGCGCCTGGACCTTCCCCCGGATGGGCTGCACTGCGCCCCTGCCATCGACGAGTTCCATCCACTCGGCGAGGCACTGCGCGGCGATGATGCCTCGGACTGCCTGGCGATGATCATCACCGAGCAGGACGATCAGGACGGTGTCGCTCCGTATGTGGACCTGGTCTCCAACCTCGACCAGGCGCTGTACGAGTGCGGTATCGAGGTCAGTGACATCGTCCTGGTCAGGGCCGGCCGGTGGCGTTCCTATCTATGCCCGGATCCCAGCTGCTGTCCCGCGCAGGGCACACCGATACCGGCCGCATCGGGTGAGCTCGCGGCCTATGCGGCCTATTCCGGGTCCGTCGTCCGGTCCAGCCGGGCGGACCTGGGGGCGCTGATAGCCGTAGATCCAACCGCAGTCAGATCCACCGAGCGTGCGCTCGACCATGTCTGTCGGGAGATGGCAGAGGCGGCCGAGTCCGGCACCTCGGAGGCCTACCTGGCGCGGGTAGCGGACCTGATCCATCGCCGGGTTACGGCGTTGGCGGCCGGAAGTGCACGGCCGCTCAGCCATCGCGACGCAGCCCGCATGTCGATCGGCCTGATCGATCGGCAAGTGCGAGATCGGGTGGCTGGCTACTGCCTGGAGGAGAGCGCCGCAGCGGCCGAGTCGCTGTGGGTCGACCTGTTGAGGCGCCTGCCCACGCCGCTGGACGCCGCCCCAGCGACCATGCTCGCCATGAGTTCGTGGGCGCGCGGTGACGGTGCGATGGCCAATGTGGCCCTCGACCGTGCCTTGGACAGCGACCCGAGTTACTCCCTGGCTCAGCTGGTCCGCACGGCACTGGATCATGCGCTGCCACCAAGTACAGTCCGCCAGATGCTGACCGATCCCTGCGCCGAAGCCGGCTAGTCCGAGCGCGATGCGGCGCCCGGCGTCGGGAGGACAGGCGCATCGAACCGCTCCGCGCCTCACCCGGCCCCGGTTACGGCTCGCTCGGGCCTTCCAGGACAACGCGATACCCGCTCGGTGAGCGAAGGATCAGGCTGCGGTAACTCCAGCCTGGAGCGGGATCGTTGTGCTCCGTGGTGAACTCGAGTCCGGCATTCCGACACAGGTCGGCGGCGACATCGACGTCGGAGACACCGAGCTGCCAGGTGAGAACACTCGGCGGGTCATTGGGAACGGGCGCAGCCTGGATGGCGAACTCGAGGGCGTCGGTCCCGAAGGCGATGAAGTCGGGGTACTCGGCGCCCTCGTAGGTCACCGGCAGACCGAGGCTCTCGTAGAAGCGCCGCTCTGCGGCGAGGTCGGTAACGTTGAGGATCGGAGCCAGCCTGGTGAAGATCTCAACAGGGGTTTCGGCTCTCATCCGGTTGATCGTAGGCC
>JALZIX010000170.1 GCA_030860025.1 Actinomycetota bacterium | reverse complement strand
AGGCCGGATTCACCGGTACGACCACGAATCCGGCCCGCAGGATCGCAAAGTAGGCGATCGCGAACTCCGGAGTATTGCCCATCCGGATGGCGACCCGGTCGCCCTGATGGAGTCCACGAGCGGTCAGTGCACGGGTCACGTCGTCGACATGTCGGTCCAGTTCCGACCAGGTCAGCCGGGCGAGCCCGCCGGTGGCGGGCTCGGCGATCAGGGCAAGATGCCCGGGATCGCGCTGTGCGGCGGTGTGGACGAGATCGGCGACATTGCGGGGGGAACCGGGCACTACAACTCTCCGTCCTACCGCGAGGATGCCTGCACCGCGGGAGCCGATATCCGCGGTCGGGTCACCCTAGCCCGGCGGCAGTCGGGCGCGAGATCGACCCGCAAGTACATCGAATCCGGGCCAGACTTTGGCCTGGCCTCGATGGGTGAGTAACGTTCCTCTTCGGGGGAGAATGCCGGACGTGATCGGGCTCAACCCTGTGAGCACGTTTGGACGTTGGGAAATGACGCGGGACGGCACAGCGGTGGCCCGCTCAACTGTCGGAGGTGCTTGGTTGACTGCGCCGAAACAGATGCACGCCCCTTCCTCGGCCAGCGCTCTCCCTGGTTCCTGGAATGGCAGCGTCACGGCAGAGGACCCCTACGCCATCTCCGACGACACCGGCCAACTGCTGGATGAAGAGGGCTTTCACGTCCGACCCGGCGAGGTCTGGTCCTTGGTGCAGCGCGTACAGGAGGGTGACGCCGAGGCCTTCGGCCTGATCTATGACGAGTACGTCGACATGGTGTTTCGCTACGTCTATTTCCGGGTCCACGACAAGCACCTCGCCGAGGATTTCGCCAGCGAGACATTCACCCGGGCCCTGCGCCGCATCGACAGCGTCAGCTTCCAAGGTCGGGATGTCGGCGCCTGGCTGATCACCATCGCTCGGAACATCATTCGCGATCACATCAAGTCCAGCCGGTACAAGCTCGAGGTGACCTCGGCCGACATGCGCGATGCAGATCGGGCCACCGACGGGCCAGAGGACGCGGTCCTCGCCGGACTGACGCATTCGGTACTACTCACCTGTGTCAAGCAACTGAGTCCGGAGCAGCAGGAGTGCATCGTGCTGCGATTCCTGCAAGGATTCTCGGTCAGCGAGACCGCTCTGGCCATGGACCGCAACGAGGGCGCGATCAAGGCCCTGCAGCATCGGGCGGTCCGGCGGTTGGGCAAGATGCTGCCTGCGGGACTGCGGTGAGAGAAACGAGATTTATTGGCGAGCACCCCGTATCGCGGGGGTGGGGCGCCTCGTTGGGCAGCCCGTACGCCGCGTACTGTCGCGGCGTCAGGGGTGATCGTGTACGGCCCGCCGGTGGCTTGGCCGATGTCGATCGACGGGGGAAAGGTGGACTGAATGTCGTTGTCAGACGCGGATCGTTTCGCGGAGTTCGTTGACGACTACGACCCGTCCTTCGACGAGTTGCCAGACACCGAGCACTTCGAGCTGTCCGTGGTCTGGGCCCTGCGCGACATGGACTTCGATGCGAGTCCCACCGACCTGACCCGCCAGCGGCAGCGCCAGCGCCTGGTTGCCATGGCTGCTGTTCGCACCCGCGAGGCTCTCGATCCGGCTGAGCCGGGTCGGCACCGGGCTGCCGGGTTGGCCGATGATCGCTCGGGCCTCTGGGCCGCCTTCACTGGCCGCTTCCAAACGGCCGGATCCGGCCGCCGGGTGATGGCTGGAATCGCCGGCCTGAGCGTGATCGTTGCCGCTCTGGGGATTCTCGCACTGCTCGCACAGAGCGCGATCCCCGGCGACACCCTGTACGCCCTCAAGCGCGGCACCGAGCAGGCCCGGTTGGTCTTGGCCGGAAATGAGCAAGCCGAGGGCCGGGTGCTACTTGGCTTTGCCAGCACTCGGTTGGCCGAGCTCGACCAACTGCTGGACGAGCCGGTGGCCCTCATCGCCGGCGGCTCGGGAGTTCAAGCCGCCGATGGCGGCTCCGTCACCGAACTGTTGATCGAGACCATGGACACCATGGACCGGCAGACGACCGAAGGTACTGCCGCGTTGACCAATGCAGCCGTGGGCGAGAGCAGTCTGCCGCTCCTGCAATACGTCGGCGAATGGGGAATCGACCAGTTCGGTGTCCTCGACGGCCTGACCGACCGCATGCCCAACCAAGCTCGCTCCAGAGCCACCGAATCGAAGAACCTGTTACAGCGTGTCGTGGAACGCCTGGAGCTCCTGGCCCAAGGCCTCGGCTGCGAGCGCTCTGGCGAGCCGGCCAGCGACGACCTCGGCCCGCTGCCATTGCCTACGTGCACGGAGCCGTACACCGACGGCTCCCCCTCGGCAGCCGGGACGCAAACTGGTTCCAGCACCTCGGCGAACGGGACCACGAGTTCCGACCCGACGACCACCGACGGCGCCCAGTCATCAGGGGACTCCGCACGTTCCTCGTCGGCCCCGCCGGGTGCGGCCCAACCTGGTGTGACGGTGCCGACGGGTTCGGCCCAGGTGCCGATCCCCATTCCCGTTCCGGTCCCGATGCCCACCCAGGGCACCACCAACCCACCGGTGGTGCCGGTGGTGCCGGGGGTGCCGACGTTGCCACCGCCCCCGCCACCGCCGCCCCCACCCCCACCACCCCCGGACAACGAGGGTGAGCCATGCGTGCTGATCGGGTTCCTGGGTATCCAGATCCCCGGCATCATCATCGGCGGCGTCTGCGTCGGCCTAGGCGGCTGAACACTCACCAGTAACAGCTCCGTCCCAGCATCCGTGCCTGGCTAGGCTGGCCCGAATGCCCCTTCTCCCCTGGGTCCGTCGCCGGCCCGATGACGAACGCGCTGAGCTCGCTGGCTACGCCGCCGCCGCCGTCGCCGAGGTGGAGGCGGCACTCGACGTACCACCCGACCTCACTGCCGCGGGGTTCTTCGACGTCGACAACACGATGATGATGGGCGCCTCGCTGTACTACTTCGCCAAGGGTTTGGCGGCGCGGAACTACTTCACCACCCGCGACGTCGCGAAGTTCGTCTGGCAGCAAGCCAAGTTCAGGATCGCCGGCACGGAGAACCCGGATGAAGTCGTGACGATCCGCAACAATGCACTCGCGTTCGTGGCCGGGCGCACGGTTGACGAGATCGTCACGGCCGGCGAAGACATCTACGACGAGTCGATGGCCAACCGAATCTGGACCGGCACCCGGGCCCTTGCCCAGCAGCATCTCGATGCCGGTCAACGGGTGTGGCTGATCACCGCCACTCCCGTCGAACTGGCCTCGCTGATCTCCACGAGGTTGGGACTGACCGGCGCCCTCGGCACGGTCTCAGAGATCGAGGACGGGATCTACACGGGCCGCCTCGTCGGCGAACCCATGCACGGGGAGGCCAAGGCAGTCGCGATCCGCGCCCTGGCCGAACGCGAGGGCTTGGACCTGCAGCGGTGCGCCGCCTACAGCGACTCCGCCAACGACGTACATATGCTGTCCATGGTCGGCAGGCCGGTTGCGGTGAACCCTGACAGCGAGTTGAAAGCGATCGCACGTGCCCGGGCTTGGGAGATCCGGGATTTCCGAACCGGCCGAAAGGCCGCCAGGATCGGCCTGCCGACAGCGCTGGCCGGTGGAGCGGCTGCCGGGGCGGTGGCCGGTGGCCTCGCCGTACGCCGCCGACACCGCTAGGAGAAGACGGAGGTGCGTTGCATCAGCAGGCCGTACAAGGACTGCTGGATGGTCTCGCGTACCTGGTCGGTGAGGTTGAAGACGAGCATCGGGTCATCAGCCGCGGCCGCGCCGAGGTGCCCGGTGAGGATCGGTTCCCCGAACTCGATCAGCCATTTCGACGGCAGCGGGATCAGGCCCAACGGACCCAGCAGCGGGAACGTCGGTGTCACCGGGAAGTAGGGCACGCCGAGGATTCGGGCCAGGGAGTTCAGATTGCCGACCATCGGATAGATCTCTTCGGCGCCGACGATCGAACACGGGATGATCGGTGCACCGGTACGGATGGCAGCGCTGACAAAGCCGCCGCGGCCGAAGCGCTGCAGCTTGTAACGGTCGGAGAATGGCTTTCCGACTCCCTTGAAACCCTCCGGGTAGACGCCGACCAGTTCACCGTCCCGCAAAAGGCGTTCAGCATCAGGGTTGCAGGCCAGCGTGCTTCCGGTCTTACGGGCGATCGAGCCGACGAATGGCAACGTGAACACGAGGTCGGCACCGAGCAGCCTCAACCGGCGATGGGCCGAGTGGTCGTCGTGCACGGCGAGCGAGGTCATCAGCCCGTCCATCGGCACGGTGCCCGAATGATTGGCGACCACCAGAGCCCCGCCGGTGTCGGGGACGTTGTGCATCCCGAACGTCTCGACCCGAAACCACTTCCGGTAGAGCGGGCGCAGCGCCGGCAGGTAGACGTGATCGGTGAAATCCTCGTCGTAGCCGAACTCGTCGACCTCGTAGTCACCGGTGAGGCGGCGCCGCAGGAAGGCCAGTCCTTCGGCGACCTTCTGGTCCCAGCCGACAGCCTCGGCCGGCGGCACTTCCGCCGGAAGGGGTGCAGCAGGGGCCGCCCTGGAACGCGGACGCGGCTCGCCCGGTTGGGGCATCGGGATCACCCGGGCCTCAGGCATCGACAGGCTCCTGAATCCGGTTGACTGTGGCTGCCCGGAGCAGCGTGCGCTCAGAATCGCGGATGAGTTCTGCGTCGATCACCGGCGAGTGCGCGGAGCAGAAGTCGGCGAAGGCTTCCGCTGTGGTGTACCGAGGCACATAGCCGAAATCGTTGATCAGCCTGGTGATGTCCACCACCCGTCCGAAGTTCAGGAAGCGCAGCTGTTCCGGCGAGAAGTCGGCGACACCCGCTCGACGCAGAATGCCGCCCAACGGGCCGACGAAGGGTGCAGGAACCGACACCGGAATCCGGCCGGCGCGGCGAATCGCCTGCGACAGCAGGAGAACGCCTTGGCCGCCGACGTTGACCGTGCCGTGGTAGTTGCCGACCGTGGCCAAGCGGAGGACCTCGAGCGCATCTTCCTCATGCAGCATCTGCACGCGCGCATCAAAACCGAGAACGGTTGGCACAAGTGGCATCGAGAAATACCGGGTCAGCATCGAATCGATGTGCCGGCCAATGAAATTGGTGAAGCGCAGGACTGCCAGTGACACATCGGAGCGGCGCCGCGCGAACCCTCGTACGTACCCCTCGATCTCGACGGAGTCCTTGGCATATCCCGACGACGGGATAGCCCGAGCGTCGGTGTCCTCGGTAAAAAGCGCTGGGTCGCGTGGACTCGACCCGTAGACGGTGGTTGTCGACTTGAGGACCAACCGCCGTACGCTCTCAGCCTTCTGGCAGGCGGCCAAAAGCTGCATCGTGCCGATGACATTGAGTTCTTTCATCGACGTACGCCCGCCAGCTCGGCCAGGAGCGGTACCGATGTTCATGTGTATGACCGTGTCGACTTCGGCTGAGGAAATGACCTTGGCGATCAACGGATTCCGGATGTCGGCGCGGACGAACTCCGTACGAGTGAGGGCCTGCAGCATCTCCCGTGAGGGCGGAACGGAGTCGAGGCCGATGACCCGCTCGATGCGCGGGTCAGCCGCCAGTACGGCCGCCAAGCGGCCACCGAGATAACGACTGACCCCGGTGACTAGCACGACTTTGGGGGGCACGGCGGCGGCCACTGGCCTGGGGGCTACTTCTTGTTCCTGCGCTGAACGCGTGTCTTCTTGAGCAATTTGCGATGCTTCTTCTTGGCCATGCGCTTGCGGCGCTTCTTGATGACCGAACCCATTGCGTGCAACCTCATACTTCGTCGACGGTGCGAACCTCCACTGAGGGTACCGGTCGCCGAAATGGGCTCTGCTGGGAAAGACTGCTTGCATGGATGAGCTGATCGTTGTCCGGGGTTCTTCCAGCCGATCCAGGCCTGCTGATCGCGGAATCCTGACTGTGACAGCGCGGGTCAAGCAACCAACGCCAGCCGAAGCCGAGCGTGCGTTGGCGCAGCTCGCGTCAGCCACCGACGCAGTCCTGGATCACTTCGCCACAATCATCTCGGCCCGGCGCACGGATCAACTGTCGATCCGGCCAAACACGTATTGGCATCCAGAGTCCGGCCGCACGATGGTGGACGGGCACATCGCTGAACGAGCGGTGCGGGTCACGGTCTCCGACACCGAACGGGTAGGGACGATCGTCCGCGGGCTCTACGACGCAGCGCCGGTTGAGGTCAACGGCCCCGAGTGGGAATTAGCCGACGAGAATCCGGTGTACGGCGAGGTCCGCCGGGCTGCCGCTGAAGATGCCCGTCAGCGCGCCGAGCAGTACGCCGCTGGATTGGGGCTATCCGTCGGCGGTGTCGCGCACGTCAGCGAGCCAGGTCTCCGGTCTGAACCACCCGGTGCGCTGCGGGCCTTCGCTCAGGCTGCGGACAATGCCGAGATGGCCGCCGGGCCGACAGTGAGCGTCGGAACCGGCGAGATTCGGGTCAGCGCGAGTGTCGACGTCGGCTTCCGGATCGAACCGGGGGGTTGACAACACTGATGAGACGCTGGCTGGAACAGCCCTCGTCGAGGTCCTCAGGGTGTGGCGTGCCCGGGGAGCGGGCACCCCACCTATCGGCCAGCTCGTTGAACGCTGTCCGGGCGGCGGTGGCGTTGACGGCGGTGTAGATCGGGCGCAGATCCGCTTGATCTCGTCCTAGTTCTTGCGTGAGGTGAGCCGGAACGTGTTGCCGATCAGATGGATGATGCCGCTCTGCACGATCGCCTGCGGCCACACGTTCGAGACCACCTCGGCAGGCTCTTGAGTCCGTCGCGGACCTTGATCACGATCGCGTCGAGGAAGAGCGCCGCGTAAATCTCGTCTCCCCATTCAGAGCGGTCTCGAGCACTGTCTTGGTCAGCTGCTTGAGCAGCCCGTCCGGCCCGGTCAGGGACGGCCGTCTCCCTCGCCAGCCGGATGAGCTCGATCGCAGCCCGCTGCTCAGCCGACTGCTCGACTTCTTCCTCTTCGTCACATCGTTCAGTGTCGCGGTCATCTCACGGCACATTCCCCGCCAGCCGTCAGGCTCGGCGCGTCAGGCCGGAAACACCGTTCGTCGGACAGTCACTCTGACAGTCCCCCACGTGGGGCTGGTAGCCGTCAGAAGGGCGCCTGGCCTGCGGGTTCGACGGGAATGGGTGGGTCGGTGGTGTGGGTGTGTCCGGTGGGGGTGGTCCAGGTCATTCGGGCGGTGTGGTCGAGTTTTGCCCGCCAGCGGGGGTGTTGTTTGAGGCGGTGGTGGTGTCGGCAGAGTCCGGTGAGGTTGTATTCG
>JALZIX010000165.1 GCA_030860025.1 Actinomycetota bacterium | reverse complement strand
GGCAACCTCCTTCTTGGCCACCGCCGGCAAGGGGAAGGTGGCCAGCAGTGCGAGGTTGTCGATCCACGAGATGTGGTTGGCCACATGAAGCACACCCACGGGCCCCCGGTCCGCCGGCGTCCGGCCGTGGAACTCGAGCCGGATACCGAGAGCCGCGATGAGCAGGCACGACCAGCGCCGTGCCATTCGTTGCCTATTGCGGGTGGTGAAGAACCTGGCGCGGGCGAACACCACGGATCCGCGGGCCAGGATCGTGGCGCAGCGCAGGGCGCGGATCAGCACCGTCCTCGACGACACAGTGGGCCTCGACAAGTCATCAGCACAACCCGGCACACATGGCGAGTGGGGCTGCCACGGATTCATCGCGGCAATCCGAGGAAGTGCTGGCGATGCCGGGGGCTGAGTCGGCCCAGATCGAGCAGCATGAAGAAGTCCGCGCAGGCGAACTCCTCGTCGTGAGCCGGAGGTCCGCACACCCACGCTCCCAAGCGCAGGTATCCGCGCAGCAGGGGTGGTAGCGCCGCGCGCACTGCCGGACTGTTCGGATCCGGCTGCCACGGGCGGTGCGGCGTGACCCTGTGCTGCATCGGCGACAGGCACGTGGCCGAGACCTCGTACCAGACGCTGGCGGCCTGGATGCCGCTGTCGGCCAAGGGAACTGACGTGCAGCCCGACAGCCAGTTGTGCCCGCCGGCGACCATGTATCGGATGACCGCAGACCAGAGGAGGCCAATGACTGCGCCGTTTCGATGTTCCGGGTGCACGCACGAACGGCCCAGTTCGACGAGGTCGTTGGCGATCGGGTTCAGCGAGCTGATATCGAATTCGGCTGCGGCGTAACAGCCTCCGGCTACAGTGGCTCGATCGGGCGGCAGCAGCCGGTAGGTACCGACGACCGCTCCGGTGCGCAGCTCGCGCACGATCAGATGGTCACACCAGGGATCAAGGGCATCGACGTCGAGATGCGTATGGGCTAGTCCGGCGCCCCACTCGCCAACGAAGACCTGGTGCCGGAGCAGTTGCGCCTGCGCGAGCTCGTTCTCGGTAAGGGCAAGCCGGACTTCATAGTTCCGCTCCGAATCGATGTGTGCGACGTCGGCCGAGCTGATGGGTGACTTGTCAGAGTGCACCGGGACGTTCAACACGACCTCCTCGTACCGGGGGTGCGTACGAGGTGACGCTAAGAAGGCCGAACGGCGCGACGGTGAAGGACACGTGCCGTCAAGGCGGCGGTCGGGTGTCGATCAGGGAGCGGGGAGCGGGGTGCCGCCGCGTGCGGTCAACATGTCGGTCAAGGTGTCGGTCTCGGCAGCCTGGGTTTCGGCCATCGACCGAGCCAACGTGCGTACCGGGTCGATCGCTGCGTGTTCGGCCGCGTAGAGCGCCATCGGGGCGCCTCCTTGGTGGTGCCGGATCATGAGTTGTAGGAAGAGAATGTCGAACTCGGCGCCGTCGGCCGCCCGCAGCTCGTCGAGCTCGTCCGCGCTGGCCATGCCGGGCATCAGGCCGTGGCCAGTTGTACCCATGTCCATCCCGGCCGTGTCACTGCCGCCCATGGCCATGCCGGCGTGGTCGTGGTCGGGTATCCAACTCATCGGCTCGCTGGCGGACTGGGACAGCCCCCACAGTGCCAACCAGCCCTGCATCTGCCCCACCTGATGCAGCTGGACGGTTTCGATGTCGTAGGCGATCAATGCGACCTCGGCATCCGTGCTGCGGTCGCGGGCCAGGCCGGCCATGAGCACCGCCTGGCGGTGATGGGTGGCCATGTCCCGCGAGAAACCGGCATCCACTGAGTCAGCCGTGGGGTAGTCGTTACCACCGAGACCCAGGATCACCGCCCCGGACGCGCCGATCGCGATCAGCGCCGCGGCGACAAGGCTGCCGAGCCCGATCCTCCACCAGCGGGAGGTCATCGGTGGTCCCGCGACGTCATGGGGTGGGACTGGCTGGAGCGTCCGTCACCGCCGGGACAGTGCCCTGTGGCTCCCGGGACTGCTCACCTTCGAGCACCGGGTCAGCCAGGAACGCCGGCTGGGAACAGGTCGCCCCGACCTCTGGGTACTCCTCGGGGTTCTGTCGGAGCACCTGGATGAAGTCATTGATCCGCGAATCGTCGACCGAGTCGACGAACAGTTGGTGGTTCCAGGACTGCAGACTGATGAGGGATTCCAAGCCATCGTAGGGCGACAGCATGATGTAGGGCTGATCCTGGACGTACTGGCTCAGCAACGACAGGTCGTCGTCGCTGATGTCGTCCGGGTTGTAGGCGATCCAAACCGCCCCGTGCTCGAGGGAGTGCAGGGCGTTCTCCGAGCGGATCTGCTGGTCATAGATGGCGCCATCGCAGTCGGCCCAGATGCCATCGTGTGGCCCACCGACGGGTGGACTCTCGGGATAAGTCTCGTCGGTCCGCACATGCTCCTGACCGGCGGCATACTCCGCGATCGTGATTCCGTCGATGTCGCTGGGCGACTCCGGAGCGGCGTTCGTGTTGGCCTGAAAGACCGCGTAGCCGATGACACCAGCTGCGAAGACGAGCACTGCCACCGTGGCCGCGATCATCCCCCAAGGTTTCGGCGGTGCCACTCGTACGGCCGGAGCAGGGCGGCCCCCTCGGCCGCCGCGGCCGCTCGACTTGGTCGGCGGTGACTTCTTGCGCGCCCCGGCGGCCGAAGCCCCGTCACCAAAGCGCCGGCTGTTCGAAGCGGCTGCGCCGGTGCTCTTGGTCGCCTTTGCTGCGGCGGTGGACTTCGCCGACTTCGCGGTTGCGCTGGACTTCGCGGTTGCCCTGGACTTCGCGGTTGTGCCTGACTTGGCTGCTTTCGCGGCTTTCGCCGGCGCGCCTGTCTTGGCCACTGGGGCCGCTTCTTCCACTTCTTCGTCGGTGGAGTCCGTCGACTTGACCGGATCGTCGGCCTTGACCGCCGTACGGGTGGACGCGGTCTTGCGCGCCCGCGGGTTAGCCATTCAGCTTCTGCCTTGGGGGATAGGGACGGATGGTGGGCCTGCGTGATTGCGTGCCGGGAGCGGTTCGGATCCCAGTGTAGGAGGTGCGGCTGCGTGGACTCGGCGCGCGCATCGACGTCGCCTGGTACGCGAAGCGATGCGCTACCCGTCGCTCTTCTACCCTTGCAGGGTGACACCCGAGAATCTCGCGGCCGCAATCGCCATGGCCGTTGAGCAGGCCGTGAACGCGGGACAGCTGTCTGTCGGCTTGCCCAGGGTTGGTGGTAAGTCAGAGTCCATCGTCGTCGAGCGCCCGAAGAACCGAGAGCACGGCGATTACGCCACAAACACCGCCATGCGTCTGGCCAAGCCGAACTCCCGCTCGCCACGGGAGATCGCCGAGGTGCTCGCTACTGCGCTGCGCCGGGTCGACGGCGTGGAAGAGGTGGACGTAGCCGGACCCGGATTCCTCAATATTCGTCTCGCCGCCGCCGCCCAAGGGGCGCTCGTCCGCGTCATCGTCGAGCGGGGCATCTCGTACGGTCACACCGACACACTCGCCGGACAGACGATCAACGTCGAGTACGTCTCGGCCAATCCAGTGCGCCCTATCCACATCGGTGCAGCACGTTGGGCGGCCGTCGGGGACTCCCTCGCCCGGCTCCTGATGGCCACCGGTGCCCAGGTGATCCGCGAGTACTACTTCAACGACGCCGGTGCTCAGATCGATCGCTTCGCCGCATCGCTTGATGCCGCCGCACGCGGGAACCCGATTCCTCAGGACGGCTATCAGGGTGACTACATCCGTGCTGTCGCCGAGGAGGTTGTGCAGGCCAATCCGGGCCTACTCGACGAGCCACGCGACAAGGCACTTAAGGTCTTCTCCCACGAGGGCGTCGAACTGATGTTCGCGGCGATCCGCGAATCGCTGGCCAAGTTCGGTGTCACCTTTGACGTCTTCTTCAATGAACGTGATCTGTACGCCTCCGGCGCAGTGGAAGCCACCGTGCAGAGAC
>JALZIX010000343.1 GCA_030860025.1 Actinomycetota bacterium | reverse complement strand
CACACGCCCGACGTGCATCCGGACGCCTGGATCGCACCCACAGCCACCCTGGTCGGTGACGTGACGGTGGAAGCCGGCGCTTCGGTCTGGTACGGCGCGGTCCTGCGGGGTGATTTCGGCGCGATCGTGGTGAAAGCCGGAGCCAATGTGCAGGACGGGTCGGTGTTGCACGGCGAAGTCGTCATCGGCCCGGGCGCCACGGTCGGCCATCTGTGCATCGTGCACAGCGCTGTGGTGGGCGAGGAGGCGCTGATCGGGAACGGTGCAATCGTTCTCGACGATGCCCGGATCGGGGCGAGAGCCCTCGTGGCGGCGGGCAGCACGGTCACGCCGGGAACCGAGGTCCCGGAGGAGACGGTGGCCTCGGGTACGCCGGCCAGAATCCGTGGCCCGCTCACCGACCGGACGCGGCACTGGGTGCAGACCAACCCCGCCGCGTACCAGGACATCGCCCGCCGGCATGCGGCCACCGCGCACCGGGTGGACTGAGGTCGGCCGGCCGGCTGGATCCCGGCCTAGGCTCAGTCTCGTGGCAGCCGAGCCGACCCCCGAGGTCGTCCTATCCGACGAGACGATCTTCACCTGGGGCGCACCCCCGCTGAAGTTCGGACCCGGAGCCGTCGACGAGGTCGGCTTCGACATGGCCCAACTCGGTGCGCAGCGGGTCCTTGTCGTCACCGATCCGGGACTGTCAGCGACCGGGTTGCCGCATCGGATCCTCGAGTCGCTGCAGAGCATGGGCATCGCTGCGGAGATCTTCGACGGCGTACACATCGAGCCGACCGACGACAGCATGGACAAGGCGATCGGGTACGCGCGTGAGCAGGGGCCTTGGGACGGATTCGTCGCCATCGGCGGAGGCTCGGTCATCGACACCGCCAAGGCGGTCAACCTGCTGACCACGTACCCCGGCGAACTGATGGACTACGTCAACAAGCCGGTCGGCAGGGCACTTTCCCCACCGGGACCACTCAAGCCGCTGATCGCCATCCCGACGACCGCAGGTACCGGTGCCGAGAGTACGGCGATGTGCATCTTGGACATCCTCTCGCTGAAGGTGAAGACCGGGATCAGTCACTGGCGTCTTCGGCCGACGCTGGCGATCGTCGACCCCTTGCTGACCATGACCCTGCCGCCCGAGGTCACCGCCGCCTCGGGGATGGACATCGTCTGCCATGCCCTCGAGTCCTACACCGCGCGCTGGTATCAGACGTATGACCGCAAAGCTCCTGAGCAACGGGTGACGTACTGCGGCTCGAACCCTGTCTCGGATCTGTGGTCCGAGCGGGCAATGTCCTTGCTGGCGACCGCTTTTCGGCGTGCGGTTCAGCATGGTGCTGACGACGTACAGGCACGCTCTGACATGATGCTGGCCGCGACGTTCGCCGGAATGGGATTCGGGAACGCAGGGGTGCACATCCCGCACGCGAACGCCTATCCGATCGCCGGCATGGTCAAGGACTATCGCCCGGCCGGCTATCCGCAGGATGAAGCGATGGTGCCGCACGGACAGGCGGTCTCGCTGACCGCACCTGAAGCCTTCCGGTTCAGCTTCTCCAGCGCGCCGCAGCGCCATCTGCGCGCCGCGGCTCTACTGGCTCCGGATCGCGAAATGCACAGCGACCCCGCTGAGCAACTGCCTTCCGTGCTGGTCGACCTGATGCGCGACATCGGCATCCCCAACGGTATCGGCGGGGTCGGATTCGGCGAGAGTGATGTCCCCGACCTGGTCCCCGGCACGATGAAACAACAGCGGCTGCTGGCGACCTGCCCACGCGAGGTCACCGCCGAGGACATCGAGCAGATCCTGACCAACTCGATCGAGAACTGGTAACGGCGCTCAGGGGCGGTTCAGGAGCTCGGCCAGGTGCTCGCTGCCGGCGCCGGCCAGGTCGCTGATCTGGGTACGGCAGCTGAAGCCATCGGCCAGCATCCGGTCGCTGGGCCCCATGTCCCGTACCGCGGGCAGCAGCTGGTGCTCCGCGATGGCGACCGACACGTCGTAGTGGCCTCGTTCGACGCCGAAATTGCCGGCCAGGCCGCAGCACCCGCCCAACCGATGCACCTCGGCACCGGCCGCGACGAGCAGGGCAGCATCCGTCGACCAGCCGAGCACCGCGTGGTGGTGACAATGCGGCTGCGCGATCACCCGGGTGCCACGGAGGTCGGGCGGCTGCCAGCCGGGCGTGGCCGCCAGTAGCTCCGCAAGCGTTCGGGTGGCAGCGGCCACGTCACCCGCCAGGACCGCGTCCGCACCGCGGAGCAACTCCATCGCGTCGCTGCGCAGGACCGCCGTACACGAGGGTTCGATCCCGACGACCACCGCGCCGGCCCGTACGTACGGGGCGAGAGTGCGGACCGTACGACGTAACCTGCGGCGGGCGCCGTCGAGTTGACCCGTGGAGATCCACGTCAGCCCGCAGCAGATCGCCTGGTCCGGCAGGACGACCGGGTAGCCGGCTGACTCCAGGACGGAGACCGTCGCTGCACCGATCTCCGGGCTGAAGTGGTCGGTGAAGCTGTCCACGAACAGCACGACGCTGCCCGCCATGGGGGCGGCGGTCGAGTCCTGCCCCGGTGCCGGCCGGCGCGCCCAGGCTTGCCGGAATGTCGTGGCGGAGAACGCTGGGAGCGAGCGGCGGCGGTCGACACCGGCGGCCCAGGTGAGCAGCGGATGCAGCGTCCGCGAACGCAGTAACCGGTTGACCAATCCCGTGATACCCCGTGATCGGTGAACCAAGCCGGCCCAGCGGGGCAGCCAACCGAGGGCGTAGTGCGACCGCGGCCGGATCCTGCGGCGGTAGCGCTGGTGTACGGCCTCGGCCTTGTAGGCCGCCATGTCGACGCCGGTCGGGCAGTCCGAAGCACAGCCCTTGCAGGACAGGCAGAGATCGAGGGCTTCGGCGAGCGCATCGGACGAGAAACCGTCCCTTCCAAGGTGGCCGCTGACCACGTCCTGGAGCACCCGGGCCCGGCCCCGGGTCGAGTCCTTCTCCTCGCGCGTGGCCAGGAACGAAGGACACATCACCCCGCCGGTTGCGGTGTTGTCGGCCAGGCACTTGCCCACCCCAGTACACCGATGTGCGGCCATGGACACGTCCCCGCGATCGTGTCGGTAGGCCAGCGCCAAGGTGGGAAGCTCTTGGCGGCGCACTGGTCGAGCGTTGGCGACGCGGATCGCGGCGTGGATCGGGGTGGGGGAGACGAGGACTCCCGGATTCAGCAGGCGAGCCGGATCGAAGAGGTCCTTCACATTCTCGAATAGCGCCAGGGCCTCGGGGGAGTACATCAGCGGCAACAGTTCGCTACGGGCACGGCCGTCTCCGTGCTCGCCGGACATGGATCCACCGTGGCGGGTGACCAAGTGCGCGGCCGCGAGGACGAAGTCCCGGTAGGCGGCCGTGCCGTCTTTACGGCCGAACGGGAAGTCAATCCGGATGTGCAGGCAGCCTTCCCCGAAGTGACCGTATGGCAATCCGGTGAATCGGTGCCCGGACATGAGTGCCTCGAACTCGCGGAGGTAGGCGCCCAGTCGGGCGGGCGGGACCGCGGCGTCCTCCCAGCCCGAGTGCGCCGGCTCTCCGGCTGGTGTTCGACTGGACAGGCCCGCGCCGTCCTCCCGGATCCGCCACACCACGGCAGCTGCACTCAGGTCTCGGACGACCAACGCCTCCAGCGACGACGCGTCGGCGATCAGACGCGGCAGGGTCGCCTCGATCTGGTCTGTTTGTCCAGCGAGCTCGACCAGCAGCCAACCGGAACCCCGCGGGAGTGCCGGAACGGACGACGGGCCCCGACGGGCGCGAACCACGTCGACGATCCGCCTGTCCAAGCCCTCACAGGCCACGGGGCGATGGGGAAGCACGCCGGGAACCGCATCGGCGGCATCGAACATGGATGGGTACCCGAGAATGACCAGCCGCCGGTCTGGGGGGTCGCGGACCAGCCGCACCTCCGCAGCGAGGGTCAGGGCCAAGGTCCCTTCACTGCCGACGAGCACCTTGCCGACGTCGAAACCTCGTTCTGGCAGGAGATGCTCCAAGGCGTAGCCGGAGATCTGCCGTGCGAAGGTGCCGAACTCGGTCCGAACGGTCGCGAGATTCGCGGTGACCAGCGAGCGCAGCCGGTCGAGCAGCATGGGATCGGTCGTCGCGTCGCCGACGGTGCTCTGTGAACCCAGCGAGCCCAGCGTCAGGCGCTGGCCCGAGCCCGTCAGCACCTCCAGGCCCAGGACGTTGTCGCTCGTACGGCCGTAGCCGAGGCTCCTTGTCCCGCATGCGTTGTTGCCGATCATTCCGCCGAGCGTGGCCCGATTGTGGGTGGACGGATCCGGCCCGAATCGCCAGCCGTGCGGAGCCGCGGCGCGCTGGAGTGACGCCTGGACGACCCCTGGCTCTATCAGCGCGGTCCCCGCGTCGGCGTCGATGGAGATGATGCGAGTCAGATGGCGGCTCACGTCGACGACCACCCCTGGACCGACGGCATTCCCGGCGATGGACGTACCCGCACCACGCACGGTCAGCGGCACGGACAGTTCACGACACACGCTCAACGTGGCCGCCAGATCCTCGACGTCTCTGGGGGTGACGACGAGCTTCGGGGCCACTCGATAGAGCGAGGCATCGGACGCATACAGGGACTTGGCCAGGGCGCTGTCGTCGACCTCGGCGATCCCGGTCCGACGCAAGGCGGCCACGAGCTCCCCGGGCTCCACTCCGTTCGACCGCACCGGTTCAGCATGGCTGACTAACCGGCGCGGCTCACTAACTGGTCAATTGCCGCATGCCGCATATGCGGCAATCGACCAGTTAGTTGCGGCAGCGCCCCGTCCACAGGCCGACCAGCCAGTTCACAGGCCTACGATCTCGGCTCTTCGCGGGCTCAGTCAGTCCGAAACTTTCCCATGCCCGAACCCGTAGAGAAACTCGGCGACTGCGGGGAGACCGCAAACGGCTCGGAGAAGACTCCCGGGACGGCCCTGATCGGCGAGGTCCGTCGCGCGGGCTGGCGGCGGGTGGCCCGCGGCGTGTACGTACCCGCGGCCGAGCCGAGCACGGTTGAGCGAGACGCCCACGGCTGGCGGTGTCTGCTCGGCGACGAGGTGACGTTCACCGGCCTGACGGGAGCCGCTCTTCGTGGCTGGTGGTTGCCTACCCTGCCCAGAGATCTACCCACGTACGTCGCAATTTCCGATCAGGACCCCCGGCCACGACGGGTGGGACTCCGGGTCGCCAGGCATCGCGAACGCATCCCATCGGTCCGTTTGAAGGGACTAGCGGCCGCAACCCCCGCGGAAACCATCTTGTCCTGCGCCCGGCTGCTGTCCCTGCTCGACCTGGTGATCCTCACCGACGCCGCTTTGCACATGGGGGACTGCACGGAAGCGGATCTTCGACTGGCCGCAGGGCAGCGCCGGCGTGGGGCGCGAGGCCTGCGCAGGGCCCTTCCGATGGTCGACTGCCGGTCCGAGTCTCCGGGAGAAACGCTGTTACGCCTCCTGCACACCTCGTCCGGGATATCCGTCGAGCCGCAATACGTCGTCGTGGCCACCGATCGGATCATCGCGCGCGCCGACCTGCGCATCACCGGCACGCGGCGCCTTCCGGAGTACGACGGCGCCCACCACCGAGTGGCAGCGCAATACGAACAGGATCGACGTCGTGAGGGGCGGCTCCGGGCGCTGGGCTGGGAGCCTTACTCGTACTCCACCGCTTCCGTCCTACGAGAGCCCGTGCGAATTCTTCGAGATGCCGACGAGGCGCTCGGTCGTCCGCATGTCCCGCAGCGGATCAAGGGCTTCTACGACCTGCTCAACGCTTCGTCGTATACCAAGGCAGGCGCCGGGCAACTCCGCGCTCGAATCGCTGTCGACGACTAACTGGTCAATTGCCGCATGGGTCGTATGCGGCAATTGACCAGTTAGTGCGAGGTGACGTCGCCGGAGTTGCATCCGGTACGCAGGTACGGACTTACGGTTGGAAGGCGCGTGGCCACCAGGCCGTGATGCCCCGATCCCATAGGAGCCGACATGTCTATTCCGGTGCCCGACGCCTGCACGCTGCCGACCGCCGCGCAGCCGCTGCGCCAGGCGGAATTCGCCACGCTGTGCAGTACTGCGGTTCGCCACCAGGAGCGAATCGGACCCGGCCAGTTGCGCCTCACGCTGTCCAGAGACGCCGACTTGGCCAGCGCCGTCCGCGACCTTGCGGACAGGGAGAAGGAGTGCTGCT
>JALZIX010000098.1 GCA_030860025.1 Actinomycetota bacterium | reverse complement strand
CCTCGGCGCGCAGCAGGATGTTTCGCAGGATGAAAGCGCCAGTCTCGACCGTGGGCACCGGCAGCGCGTAACCGGCAGTGACACCGTCGCGTGATGCCTCGATGTTGGGTGCGGAGTCCCCGAGGTCGACAGCGTCCTGAAGCTTCTTCAGCAGTTGCAGCAGGCCCAGGAACTCGACGCCAAGACCGTTGACCTCCAGTCGGGGCTCCTTGGCGCCGATCTGGGTGAAGATCACCGACTCGAAGGACAGTTCCAGCAGCGGGGTGTCGGGAGTGGGCAGGATCAGCGAGATGTTCCTGACCGTGCAGGTGGTGCTCGTGCGCTCCGGCGAACTGAAGACCTCCAGCTCGAGGGTCGTGTTCGGCGGGCGTCTGTCCTCGCCCAGCTCCTGGAGTTGGACCTTCACCTCTTCCCAGGTCATGGTGACTGCAAGCGACTGATCCGCCGCAAGGTCGGAGACGATCGTCGGCGGATCTTTGAGCTCGCGTACGACGCTTCGAAGGTCGAAGCCCAACAACGTGGCACCGAGGCCGAACAGTTGACTCGGGTCCAGGAAGCCGTCCGGGCCCGCGCTGAGCAGGCCGGCCACCTGGACAGGTCCGTACTCGCGCGAGATGCCGTCAAAGTCGAACTTCGGTGCTACGAGGCCGCCGGACCGATCCGCTCGGGTTGTGAAGTCGACGAGGATGGGATCTCCCACGATCTGAAGCGCAACCTTCGCCGCATCTCCGACCGCCAGGTACTGCTCGTCGAACTGCACAGCTACATCCGCCGGGGCCGCCTCGCCCACCAGGGTCCGCAGTTCTGGCAGCGCGACGCGTAGGCCGTCGAGGGCGGGACGGAAACTTCCCTCGTTCGGCGTCGCCGCCCCGACCAGGCGCAGCTGCTGGACCTCCTGGATGTCTGACTTCGTCGGAGCGGCGCTGCGTACCAAGTCAATCGCGACGCCGGGGACGTCGACCAGACCAGGCAGGGAGGCCTCTCGCGGTGCTTCCCACGCCAGTTTCAGATCCTCGGCGACGGTCGGGTCGGTCAGCGAGCCGAATGTGGGACGCAGATCGTTGACGAAGATCATCGGCAACCGGAAATGGAGGTCCCCGTTCGTCCCGGTGCAGCGAACTGGGAACTGCACGAGCGAAAGGTCGTTCAATCTCGGCCAGAAGAAGACGCTGGGTACTGGCTGGTTGTGCCAATCCGGTTCGGCAAGATCGGCGAAGGTGGTCTGGGTGATCTCCACCTCTGAGAAGGGAAACGCGCGTTCCAGGCGGGCATCTCCGCTGACTGGCTCCCGGATCGGCTCGGTGACGATGAGCGTCCGGCGGCCACGTAGGGCTGCAAGAGAGCGGGCAGCATCTGGGTTGAACCGCCGCTCGGTCAGTTCCACGAACACGGCGCGGTGACCGAACGGGTACAGGACGCCACTGCGTAACACGCGCACCAGTTGGTCGCGGCCCAGTGTGGTCTCGTGATCCCACTCGAAGTTGTCCCAGACGCCGTGTGCAGTCAGGGATCCGCCCAAACTGCTGAGTTCGAGCCGAGACGCGATCGGTGCCGCGGTCAGGCTTGCCGCAACGATGCTCGTCCTGTTGTCCCAGGTGAGCGGGAGTCCGCCGATCGGGTCGGGCAACCCGGCCACACCGCTGTCGGCCGTACGCAATGTGAATTCGATAGGGCCTGGCCCCGAAACTGAGGTGCCGCCGCGGGCGCCCAGCCGGGTGTGCCACAACCCGACATCACCGACCCTGGAGACCTGTGGCTGGGCCGGATGCTCGCACGTCACCGGCTGACTGCCGACCGCGCTCTCCGGTGACCACATCAGACGCCATGGGATCTCGAGAACGCTGCCATCGCGGTCCTGTCCCGGACCGCCGTCCTGACCGAGGATTCGCCCCGTGCGGAGCGCTTCGAGGATTCCTGCGACTGTCATGACCACCTGGGTTGGCTCCAGGCCATCGGCCACCGCCGGCACGAACGCGATCTGGCTCGGTCCGGCCAGGCGGGTGGCGGCCGGACCGGGATCGGCGAGACCGACCGGGAATGCCTGCTCCACGATGTGCTGCGGCGGAAAGGTGACAACGAGCCGCGCCCGATCGTCGATGGCCTCCAGTACGGCGGGTGTACCTGGCCGCAGCCGAAAGCCCGACCAGCGCACACCGAGCACAACGAGATCGGTAGGGCGAGCGACCAAGAAGTCGGTCATAACGGGGTCAGTTCTGCTGGTGTGATGCGGGTGGTGTTGTCGTTGCTGGCGGTGGCCAGCCAGTGGCCGTCCGGGCTGAAGGCGACGCCGTTGACCGCGGCGGTGTGGACCGGACGGGACCGTTCGGCGCCGGTCTCGGCGTTGAACAGCCGCGCGCTGTTGATGGTGGTGCCGGTCGCGGCCCATTTCTCGTCGGCGCTGAAGGCGAGGGCCTGTACGGGTGCCCCGTGGGTGATCTCGCATTGCAGGGCGCCGGTGGCTGCGACCAACACCCGCGCTGTGCCGTCAGCACTTGCAGTCCCCAGCCACCGGCCACCGGGGCTGACCGCGACCGCGTTGACC
>JALZIX010000090.1 GCA_030860025.1 Actinomycetota bacterium | reverse complement strand
ACATTCTGTTCGGGTACGGCGACGTCGTCGAAGACCAGCGCGGCCGGCCCCCATTCGCCCATGGTGTCGATCGGCTCGGACTTCCAGCCCATGTCCCGATCGACCAGGAAGGCCGTCACCCCGCCGTCGGCGCCCTTCTCCTTGTCGGTGACCGCGAAGACCATCGTGAAGTCGGCGTCGTTGCCGCGGGTGATGAACGTCTTCTCGCCCCGGATGATCCAGGCGTCACCCTCCTTGCGGGCCGATGTGGTGATCGCCTTGGCATCAGACCCGGCCCCCGGCTCGGTGATCGCGAAACACGAGATTCGGTCTCCGGCGATGACCGGGAGCAGGTAGCTCTCGGCCTGCTCGGGCGTGCAGTGGTAGAGGATGTTGTCGGCGTACCCACCGAGATAGAACGGTACGAACGTCCGCGCCAGTTCGAGGCTGATCAGGGCGGTCATCACCGGGCCCAGACCCATGCCGCCGTACTCCTCGGGAGTGTTGATCCCCCAGAACCCAGCCTTGCGCGCCTTCTCCTGAAGGCCCTTGAGCGTCGCCCGATCGACGCCCACCCGACCGGCTCGCTCGTTGCGCAGGCACTCGGCCTCCAGCGGCATCACCTCGCGCTTGACGAATTCCCGCACTGTGTCGCGGATCGCCCGCTCTTCCTCTGTGAGTCCGAAGTCCATGATCCGACGCTACCGCCCGCTCGCGGTCTCGGATCAGTGCGCTCAGGGCCCGGTCGCGTCGAACGCGTCCACCAGTCGCTTTGGCGCCCGCGACCGCCACGCCGCCGTCAGCAGATCGAGCAGTTCGTCCTGGTCTACCAGCTCCAGCCGGACCAGGACGCTGCTGAATCCGTCGTAGTGCGGCGTAGTGAAGAACGTCTCCGGGTCCGAGGCGATCAGCGCTTCCTTCTCCGAGAGATCGGCGCACCACAGCATCAGGACGCCGGGCTCCTCGTGCAACCGGGCGAAGCCCTTCGTACGTACCCGGAAACCGGGCATTCCGTACGACAACTTCTCGTTCGTCTCGGGGAGCGAAAGGGCAGCGGAACGTACATCCTGCTCGGAGACCATGCCGAGGATTGTGGCCGGTCTCTCGTTGCTGGGCGGCAATCGGGCGTCCGTCATGTGGTCGACTGCAGGCGTGAGCCCGAGGAGCCGTCGAAGCCTCGCCATCGCCAGCGCACCGGCGATCTTCGTGTTCCTGTGGAGCACCGGGTTCATCGGGGCGAAGTACGGCCTGCCCTACGCCGAGCCGTTCACCCTTCTCGCCCTGCGGTTGTTCATCGCGAGCGCCCTGCTCTGGCTCATCGTGGCTCTGACCCGCGTGGACGGCCTGTCCGGGCGGGTCCACTGGGGACGATCGGCGGTCACCGGCGTCCTGCTCCATACCGGCTATCTCGGCGGCGTCTTCTGGGCAATTGACCAGGGACTGCCCTCGGGGGTCTCGGCGGTGATCGTCAGCCTGCAGCCCGTGGTCGTCGCCGCGCTGGCCAACCGCTTCCTGGGCGAGCGGCTGAGTTGGCTGCAGTGGCTTGGGCTGGTCCTTGGCGTCGTGGGCGTCGTGCTGGTCCTGGCGCCGGGACTGCTGACCTCGGGAGCCGCAGGCGACTTCCCGATCGAGGGCATCGCGGCATGCCTGGTGGCGCTGGCCGCGGGGACGGCCGGGACGATCCACCAGAAGCGCCATGGCGACGGAATCCCGCTGGTCAGCGGCACGGCGGTGCAGTACCTCGCCGCGGCCGCGCTGCTCACTGTCCTGTCCGTCGGATTCGAGACCCAGACGATTGACTGGACCCTGGAGTTCATTCTGGCGATGGTCTGGCTGGTGGTCGCGCTGTCCCTCGGTGCGATTCTGCTGCTGTTGTTCCTGCTCAAGCGCGGCAGCGCCTCCGGGGTGTCGAGCCTGTTCTATCTCGTGCCGCCGGCCACCGCGATCGAGGCCTACCTGTTCTTCGGGGAGGAACTCGCTCCGGTCAGCATCGTCGGCGTGGGGGTAACCGCCCTCGGGGTCGCACTGGCACTGCGTACGCCGGCGGCGGCGAGGTAGAGCGCGCCTAACCCCCGCCAGCAGGCACCAGACCGAGGTAGAGCGCGTCTGACCTCAGCGGTCCCAGGGCGGTTCCTCACCCATCTTGGCGTAGTAGCGACTCAGGTGACCCCGTACGCGCGGCGCCTCGTCCTCGGGCAGGTCCACTCCACCGCGCGAGCCTTGCATCACCGCACCGGCAGCCATCACGCCGCGCGGCATGGCGGTCAGTCGGCCGTCCACCACATCGGCGATGAGGAGCTTGTAGCTGCCGAAGTTGTCCGGGGCCGATCCGTCGTACCAGACATGCGCGTCCCGATAGCTGCTGTTCGGGGCATCCTTGGCCGCGGCCCACTTGCGCACCCGCTGCTCGGCAGCGTCGCCGTTCCACGCCTTCATCCGATCTCCGAGCGGAAGGTCCTGATACCGCACGACGGTCATGTCCGCAGTGTTACCCCCTTGGCTCGGGCAACATGCATGTCAGGGTTCGGGGTAACAGCGACAGCAATGGATCCGCCCCCGGGAAAACGAAGCGAGTGAGGCAACCGAACAGATGAGCCAAAGCGATGACACGACGCCGTACAACACCTACAGCGTGGACGAGGAGACCCAGCTCCAGCCGGAGGACACCCTGGTGGATCGGGGGGTCGACGATGTACTCGACGAGGGGTATGCCGCCCCGGAGAAATGGGTGGCCGCGAACCGTTACGGAACGACCGGCGAGGAGGAAATAGCGGGCGAGCCGCTCGAGCTGCGCTTGGCCCAGGAGGAGTCCGACCCGGCGTTGGAGGAGCTCGAGGAGTTAGCCGCAGCAGACGACGGTGACAGCACGGGAGACGCGGAGATCGATTCCGATCTGGTAGATGGTGACGGCGAGCTCATCGACGATCAGGTCGGTGAGATCCGCGCCGGACGGCTTGTCGAACCCGACGAGGGAGCGCACCTAGATGTCGAGGGCGCGCTCATAGCCGATGACGAAGGCTTCGCCGGGGGCGCGGCCAGCGCCGAAGAGGCCGCCGTACATGTGGTCCCCGACGAAGATGATCTCTGAGTTCTCGAGTTGAGCGACGCGCTAAGAACGGGCCTTCGCCGTCTCCCGATCGTTGGCCTTCTGGATCGCCTCGACCAGTTCGTCTTTGGTCATCCGGGACCGACCTTGTACCTCGAGCCGCTTGGCGATGTCCAGGAGATGCTTCTTCGAGGCGTTCGCATCGACGCCTCCCGCGGTCTCGGCGGTCGGGTTTGGCCCGCCCTCCTCGGCCCGGGCGTCGGACGGTCCGCGCTTGCCGCCCTCCTTTCGCTCCCAGTGGTCACCCACCTTCTCGTACGAATGCTTCAGCGCGGCGAAGGCAACCTGGTGCGCCCGCTTGGGGTCGCCGTACTGCTCCGCGGCAGCGTCGTGCGCCTTGGCGAAGGTCTGCTGAGCGTGCTTTTCCGAGCGCTGCAGGGTGCTCGGCAGTTCCTCCGGCTTGGCTTTGCCGGTCTTCGTCGTCTTCGGCATGGATGCTCCTGTCCCACGTAGTCAGCCGTCGAGAACGAGTACCCACTCTCAACGAAGATCACGCTGCCGGCCGGCACTCCACCCGCATGGCACCCAATGGGCTGAGTGGAAGAGGGCGAAGCGCGCCCGTTCAGAAGTCGATCCGCATGACGACCCGCCGCTTGGACGGCCGGCTGACCGGGCGCAGACCCGCCTCCTCGAACACGCTGAGCGCGCCGACGTGCAGCTCACCCCAGGTGATCTCCTTGCCGGCCTCGGTGATCATCGCGTAGCCCTCGAGCGCTCGGGCGCCGCGTTCGCGGGCGAAATCGACGGCTGCCTTTGCCAGCGCGTAGGTGAGGCCACGCTTGCGATAGCCCTTCCGAACCGCGAAGCAGGTCACCGCCCAGACGCCGTCATCGTTCTTGTCCTCATCCCGGCCGGTCCACGGCATGCGCAGGGAAAGGAGCTTGGGGTAGGCCGTCCGCGGCTCGACCGCGACCCAGCCTGCCGGTTCTCCGTCGACGTAGGCCACCAGGCCGCTGGTGGACTCGGCGGTCGGGTTGCCGCAGGCGGTCTGCGCTCGGAGCATCGCGGTCCGCTGCTCCTGGATGGAGTCGCGCCACATATACCCGGGAATCTTGAGCCACTGACATTGACACCGGGACGGGTAGTCGGCGGTGCCAAAGACTGCGGCAACGTCGTCCCACGACGCCTCGTTGGCCGGGACGATGGTCAGCTGCTCGTCCCGGATCGGCGCCCTCCCGGCCGGCATCATGCCTGTCGCGGATCCTCTCCGACCAGTCCGTCGATGGCCTCGCGGAGGAGGTCGGCGTGGCCGACGTGGCGGGCGTACTCCTCGACCATGTCGATCAGCTGCCTTCGCAGGCTCGGTGACCGACCGTCCGGCAACAGGAACCGGGCCTGATGGTCCAGACCTCCCTCGGCCAACGCCTCGCCGACCACGAGGCGGGAGCGGGCGACCGCGCCGCGCCAGACCGCCATGAGCTGCTCAGGGGAGTCCTCAGCGGCGGAGTGCCATTCCCAATCGGGATCGGAACCCCAGTCGCCTGAGTTCCACGGCGCGATCGTGCGGGCGCGACCTGGCCAGGAGAAGTTGGTGTCCTCCATGAAGGCGAGGTGCTTGAGCAGCCCGCCGAGGGTGATCGCCGACGGCTCGAGTCTTGCCTGCATGCTAGCCGCGTCGAGCCCCCCGCACTTCCACGCCAGGTACGCCCGCTGGCGCTCCAGGGAGCCGAGCAGGGTCTCGACCTCACTTCCCGCCCACGGCGGTTCGGGCACGACTGCCTCGCTGGCCTCCGCCATCACAGCCTCCTTGGCCGTCATCCTGGCTGTGGTGGATCCTCCCCCACCAGCCCGTCGATGGCCTCGCGGAAGAGGTCGGCGTGGCCGACGTGGCGGGCGTACTCGTCGTGCAGGTCGACCAGCAGGCGCCGGGCGTTGGGCAGCTCGCTCGGTTCGAAGTCGAACTTCGCCGTCCGGTCGAGACCCCCGTCGGCGATCACCTCGGCAACCGCGGCACGGCACCGCGCCGCCGCCTCAGCCCACAGCCGGTAGAGCTCCGTGGGCGAGTCGTCGGCCGCCGAGTGCCACGGCCAGTCCGGGTCGGCGTCCCAGTCGACTGCCCGCCAGGGCTCGGGCATCGGATGCGCGGTCAAACGCACCGCCGTCCAGTCGTCGACGAAGGCCAGGTGCTTGACCAGCCCACCCAGGGTCATCGCCGACGGCGGGTGGCCTCTGTTCAACGCGTCAGCGTCCAGGCCGCCGCATTTCCAGGCGAACTGCGCTCGCGACCGGTCGAGGGCGAACAGCAGCATCTCGACCTCGCCGGCGGTCCTCAGCGGTGGTTCGGAAATCGTGGTGTCCAGCAGAACAGTGTCTTCAGCCATGGCGGCACGCTAGGCTCGACTCCGGACGTTCTGCTTCCGGATACGGAGAATGTTGGTGAAGGCCGACGGGAGCCCCACTGCCCGGGCCCTACTGACCCTTGAACTCGTCCAGGGCAGCCCGGGCATCACCGCAGACCGGCTCGGCGACAAGCTCGGCGTCTCCGGGCGCGCCGCCCGTCGGTACGTCGGGATCCTCCGTGAAGCGGGCATACCGATCGAGTCCGTGCGCGGGCCCTACGGCGGCTACCGCCTCGGCCGGGGCCTGCGCCTGCCGCCCTTGACGTTCAGCGGCGCAGAGGCGCTGGGCCTGGTCATGGCCGTTCTCGATGGCCACCACGATGCGAGCGATCCCGCCCACCCGGTGGGCAGCGCGCTCGGCAAGATCATGCGGGCACTCCCGGAACCGGTCGCCACTCAGGCCGAGGCTGTCCGTCAGACCACGGCGACCGCCCCGGACAGGGCCGCCGCCCGGCCCGACCCCGGGACGACGGCCGCCCTTGTGCTCGCGTGCTCCGACCACCGACGGGTACGACTCCGCTACCGCTCCGAGGGCGGGTCCGAGTGGGACGTGGAGGTCGACCCGTGGGCGGTCGTCGTACGCCACGGCCGGTGGTATCTGCTGTGCCTGACCCACCCTGCCCGAACGCAGCGGGCGTACCGGATCGACCGGGTCCAGCGGCTGGAGGCGCTGGACAGCACGTTCAGCCCACCGGCCGACCTCGACCCGGTTGCCACGCTCGAGGAGCACCTGGCGCTCGGCTGGGAGTACGAGGTCGAGGTCGTCATCAACGCGCCGGTCGACGCTGCGGCACGTTGGGTCCCCCGCGCGATCGGAAAGGTCGAGCCGCTGGATGCCGAGACCACCCGGTTGATCAGCAGCACCAGCAACCCGGTGTGGTACGCACGCCAGCTCACCGCGATCGAGGCGCCGTACCGCATCCTGTCCCCGCCCGAACTGCGCGAGGCCGCCTGCGACCTCGGCCGGCGCCTGACCCGAGCCGGCTCGGCCGGCTAGGCCGCCCCACCACGTGGGCCGCGCTACGATCCCGCAAGGTTGGCCGGACTTGCCGTACCCAGGCATTACCCCCTGACCGTTGGGGGGTCCTGAGAATACGAATCCGCCACATGAGCGCCATGGTGCTTGTCTGCGCCATGAGTGCCTGTTCCCCCAGTGACCCCTCCCAGTCGCAGAGCACGGAATCTGGCAGTGCAGATCCGTCGCCGTCGGCGCATGCGCTGTCGGGTAGCGAAGACTGGATCGCCTACCAGACAAACCGGAGCCAGGGCGGTGCTGAGGGTGTGTGGTTGATCCATCCGGACGGGACCGACGACCATGAAGTGGCCCTCGACGTTCCTGGCGATCACCTGCACCCGGACTGGTCACCGGATGGGAGTCGTCTGGTCATCACCAGTCGAGAGGAAAAAGACACGCTGTACGAGCTGGACGTGACAACTGACGCGGCCCGCAAGCTCTGGGACTGCGCGGATCCATGTGTTGGAGACGATGAAGCGGTCTGGTCGCCCGATGGATCGCAGATCGCGTTCATCAGGGCTATCGGCCCGGTCCAGAACGGTGTGCCTGCCGACTGCAGCCTCTGGCTTGGCGATCCTGAGACCGGCGAGGTCCAGCGGCTCACGAGCACGCCGGGGTGTACCTACCGGGAGACCTTCCCCCACTGGTCCCGGGATGGCACCCGCATCGCGTATTACCGCGGCGTCTACGAAGATAACGGAGCCACGACTGCAACCGCCCTGTACGTGCTGGACGTGGCGACCGGTCAAGAGACCAAGCTGACCGACGACGCCCTCTTTGCCGGTGATTCGGACTGGTCAGCCGACGACGAGTGGCTGATCTTCAGCACTTATCCCCTCAACGACTTTCAGTGCTGTTTTGTGTCGAATCTTTATCGCGTTCATCCGGACGGGACGGGGCTGGAGCAGCTGACGACGTACACCGACGTCGACCTGCGGGCCACCCAACCGCGCTACACACCGGATGGGGAATCCATACTCTTCACGGCCGTGAGCGAAGGCAGCCGCGAGCTGTGGGTGATGCCAGCCGATGGTGGCGAACCGATTGTTGTCAGTCCCGGTGGCATCTACACCCATGGGACTTGGCAGCCCGCCGGGGCATAAACGCCACCGAGTCCACCTGCAGATCTAACGCGGCAGGATGAACGCGATAGACGCGCGGTAAGCCCGCCGCAACAACCAAGGCGGCAGGTAGCGATGACGTTCCTCTTTCCATACCCGCGCCCTGGGGTGCTGGCCGAGCATGCGCAGGGTCGGGGACCGGTGGACGCCCTTCGGCTCAGCGGTGTGCACGTCGATCCGGCACAGGTGCTTGGTGTTGACATAGCCGTACTGCTGGGGGCTGAGAAACCTGGCCGGCGCTCCATGGTCACCGTCGAGCGGGCGGCCGTCGAGACGATCCGCGATCAGGACGTCATCGGCCAGCGCGTCCTGGATCGTCACGACCGACCGCCAGCCATCCAGGCCGCGGAGCACAAGATGTGTGACTGAGATCCCTTGCGGGAGTGCGGGTTCGATGACTCTGCGATAGAGCGACTCGAACGGGACCCCCTCCCAGCGGAGGTTCGTGGCGGACCAGCCGGCGACGCAGTGAAAGTCAGCAGTGAGCTCGCGGCGGGGAAGCGTCTCGAGGACAGTCAGAGGCATCTCGAACGGTTCTGTGCCGGCTCCGCAGATCTTGATGACGGGGTCCGTGCCGACGGTTGGCGGGGGTCGGGAAATACTTGCCCCGAAGCGCGGAAATCCGTCGATCAGGCGTTGGCCGGGCGGTAGCGACGCCTCCCGCCTCAGGTTCGTCCTGGGTCCATACGGCATCGTATGGATGTTAGGGATCGTGAGTTGCCGGTGTCAATACGGTGCCGTATAGATAGCTCCATGGCCACCGTGCGAACCCCCCGCGACGCCTGGGTGGACGCCGCCCTGCAAGCGCTGGCCCATGGCGGTCCGGATGCCGTCCGGGTTGAGGCGTTGGCCGTAAGGCTGGGCGTGTCCAAGGGCGGGTTCTACTGGCATTTCGCCGATCGCCAGGCGCTGCTCGACGAGATGCTCGACTCCTGGGAGAAGGCCGGCACCGAGGGCATCATCGCGCGCTTCGACAGCCAGCGGGCCGATCCGCGAGCGAAGTTGCGGCAGCTGTTCGAGCTCGCCCCGACGGCCGACTTCGCCGTGGAGTTGGCAGTTCGCGACTGGTCACGCCGCGACAAGGGCGTCGCTCAACGACTGCGCCGGGTCGACAACCGACGGATGGCATGGCTGCGCTCGTTGTTCGGGGAGTTCTGCCCCGACGAGACCGACGTCGAGGCCCGCAGCATGCTGGCCTACTCGTTGCTGATCGGCAGCTATTTCATCACTGCGCAGCATGGAGACAAGACCCGCTTGCAGATGCTGCATCTGGCCCTCGATCGGCTGCTCAGCACATCGTGGAGCTGAAGAAGGCGCACGGTGACCTATCCCGCCGACTCGCCAACAACCGCGCCGGCTGGCGCAAGCTCCAACGGCTCTAGAGTCTGGATTGTGAGCTTCAACGTCCCGGCAGACGCCTATGGCCGCTTCATGGGTCAGTACTCCGAGCCGCTGGCCGCGCAGTTCGTGGAGTTCGCCGACGTCCATCCGGGCCAGCAAGCGCTCGACGTCGGGTGCGGGCCCGGCGCCTTGACTGCGCAACTCGTAGAGCGACTGGGCATTGCGGATGTCGCCGCGGTCGACCCGTCTGCTCCCTTCGTCGCCGCGGCCAAGGCGCGCTTCCCCGATCTCGACGTCCGGACGGGTGGGGCGGAGAACCTCCCGTTTGCCGACGACAGTTTCGACGTGGCGCTGGCCCAGCTGGTCGTGCACTTCATGACCGATCCGGTGGCCGGGCTAGGTGAGATGGCGCGGGTGACCCGGCCCGGCGGCGTCGTCGCGGCCTGCGTGTGGGACCACGGCGGGAGCAGCGGACCGCTCTTCGCGTTCTGGCAGGCCGTACGCGACACCGACCCCGCTGCGGGGGACGAGTCCGAGCTGGCCGGGGCTCGGGAGGGCCACCTCGCCGAACTCTTCGAAACGGCGGGCTTGACGGACATCGAGCCGGGCAAGCTGACCGTAGGAAACCGGTTCGCCACGTTCGAGGAGTGGTGGGATCCATTCACGCTCGGCGTCGGGCCAGCCGGCGCGTACGTCGCCAAACTGGACGAACCAGGACGCGCAGCGCTCCGGACGCGATGCGCGCAGCGGCTGCCGCCGGCGCCGTTCCAGGTCAGCGCCTCAGCCTGGTCCGTGCGCGGGCGCAGTCCCGGCGCTTGAGGCCGAAGCGTCCGTCAACCCAGCAGGGGCGTCATTCGCCGCAGCACATCGGCGGGCGGGTCCCTGTCCGCGGCCGGGGGCTCGGTGGATCCCATGCGCTCAATCCCGTGGACCACGACGTGGGTCTTCGCCGTTGTGGCGAGGCTTGGTGCGGGAGACGTCGGATCGGTCGGCTCCGGTTTGGTCGGAGACGGGTCGGTGGGGTCGGGCTGACCAGTTGTCGGATCGGTGGGATCGGGATCGCCCGGTGTGGGATCGAGTTGCCCAGCCGGGTCGAGGAAATCTGGCTTGGCAGGGACGCCGCCGCCGATGAAGGAGTCGTCGGACCCTCGAAGCATCGCCTACCTCCATTCGAACCGTCTCCGCGAAGGCCGTCCCGCCTGGTTACCACCACCCCAGTTTCAGCGGCCTCCCGTTAGTGCAAAGAGAATAGTTGCCCGGCGTGGCCGTGGTAGCCCCTTTCGGGCTCATCGGCGTCGCTCGTCCGTGGGCGGTGCGTCGACGAAGACAACCTGCTTGATAGTGCTCGGATCGAGAATCAGCACATCTCCGGTCCGGCCGAACGGTCGGATCTCCACATATGGCGCGTTGTGTCGCTGCGCCTCGATGACGTCGCTCTTCACCCGCTCGAAAAACGCCTGCGCCGCCGCCGCCTTGGCTTGTCGCAGGGGTATCGTGATCGCCGGATCCTGTCCGTAGAACCGGATCTCCACCGCCGGTACCGGAGGCTCCCCAGCCTTGATCTCGGCCCCACCGTTATCGCCGGTGAATAGCGCCCCATTGGCCGATCGAGGCATGCGGCCCCTCCGTTCCGAGTCCTGCCCCCGGACGTCGCCCCTATCAGCGCCCGGTCAGCGGCATCCGGCTGCCGCTCGCACCATGCCTGCTGAGTCTGACTGGAGTACCCGTTCGGGGCCACCCATTCAGTGCGCTTCGCGCAGGGCGTCGAAGACTGCTTCCTCGTGCCAGAGGCGACGCTCGAACGTCCGCGCCACGTCCAGCGACGGGTCGAGCACGACAAGGTCGAGCCGGTGTCGGTTGACGGTGACCGGCCCGAATCCGACCCCGAGGTCCAAGGCTTCCCTGACCGGATCGAAGGGGCCGCACGTGCGCAGCAGCGAGCAGCGTGGGGAGAAGACCATGCCGCGGTCGGCGCCATAGGCCCTCAGCCGCCCCGGTCGGTCGAAGCGCGGGTCGTACGACATGCCGGCGACGTTCGCGTCCAGCCCGTTGTCGGCCAGGAGCCCTGCCAGCCGCGCGAGCCGCGTCACGGTGAGCGAGCACTTTTCCGGGTTCATGCAGCGCGTGTAGAAGAACGCGAGTGCGCTCGGCCGGCCGGCGAACGCCTCGGCGAAGGTCAGCCGTGCCCCGTCCTGGTTCTCCAACGCAAGCTCCCCGAGCTCTGCTCGGATCGACGCGGCAGCCGTAGCGGGCGCGGCAGGCGCACCGCCAACGGCCGGCGACTCCACCTCCATGGGCTCGCGGCAACAGCAACTTTCCACGCTGGCCCCCGGACCGGTCAGCGCCTCCATCGCCTCGAGGAGCTCTGCCCGTACGGCAATGGAGTAACCCGCACGCCCGAGCAGCGCCCGCAGGGCGGGGATCGCCCGCTTCGCCCGAGGTCCGAGAATGGACAGCGTTGCCGCCAGATCCGCCAGCGCCGTCAGCGGTCCGCCGCTGGATGCGGTGGCCGGGAATCCCGCCAGCACAACGACGTCGTCGCTCCCCTGCAACCGGGCGATCGCCGCGACCAGGAGCTCGGGGGCCTCGGCTGGAAGCATTGCGGCGCCTCGCAGCGCTCGGCCGGCCGCTGCGACGGTGGACGGGTTCCGGCCGGTCTCCAGCTCCTCGAGCACAAACGGCACGGCCTCCGGTGGCAGCCCGGCTGTCTCGAAGCTCGCCAGCACCGCACCGCGGAGCCGTTCCGTCTCGTTGCTCGTACGGCCGGCATAGCGCGGCGATTGCTCCGCGAGCAGCTCGGCGGGCGACCGGACCGTCACGGCTGCGTCGAACCCAGGAAGCGCCGGCTGGAGGACCGCAGCGCCGACGAGCGAGTCGAGTCGGTCAACTTCTGCACGGTGTCGACGAACTTGGGATCCGCGGGCTTGTCGCGCGCCTCGCGGCCATGCGCGAGCGCCGCCAGACTGGTCGCCCGGATCTCGTTGTAATCGTCGTCGTCTGCCACGATCCGGCGCGCCGTCCGCTCGAACGCCTCCGGGTTCAGGCTTTGCAGACCCGACGCGCTGAGCCGGCGGACGCTCGACTTCTCCGACTTGTCCTTGAGCAGCCGCGTGAACAATCGCTCGGATGTCGGATCGGTCGCCAGCATTCGCAAGGCCTCCTCGCGGGCGGCACCAGTCGCGCGCTGGTAGACCTTTCGGGCCAGTGGTGCGTGATCGGCATGATCGTCGTAGCCAAGAAACTGCAACGCCCTGGCGTCGGAGACGACCGCTTCCTCGGGGCGTTCCAGTCCCCGTACGAGCAGCTCCTGGGCGTACGGATCCTTGGCGATCGCCAGCAGTTCGATGGCGCTCTCGCGCAAGGTGACGCGTGGATCGGTGGCAATGTCGCGCAGCGCCTGCTTGTAGTCGGCCCGGTACTGCGAGAAGCGCGGGCCGAGGAAGTCCAGGGCGCCCAGCACCTGTAATGCCGCCGCACGCACGGAGGTTGCTTCCTTGCGGTTGCGCAGGGTGGCAAGGAGATCCGGCACCCGCGTGGCGAGATCTTCGGCGTCGATCGGTTCGGCCCTGATGGCAGCTGCGCGTGCTGCCGCGCCGGCCTTACCGGCCTTGCTGGACGCCGCTGCCTTGGTGGCCCGCTGGCGCTTCGGCGCGGCGGCCCTGGCCAGCTCGGCCTCGTACCGCTTGC
>JALZIX010000061.1 GCA_030860025.1 Actinomycetota bacterium | reverse complement strand
TGAATCGCCTGCACGGTGCCATCCGGACGGTAGGCGAACAGACCTCCGCCGCGCTGGTCGAAGATCACCGTCCCGTCGGGGGCTTGGGCCAGATCCCACGGATTCGTCAGGTCCGCGACCAGCACCTGCACGGCCAGCGCCGGTATCGATGTGTCAGGGGCGATGCTCGGTTTTTCCGCGGAGTTGGACTCACCCGCCGATGTCGTCGCCTCATTGGTACAGGCCGCCGCCAGCATGGCGACAACCGCCGTCGCGGTGGCCCGATGCAGCCGGCGTCGCGTGCTGTGCGGACTCATCGTCAGCATTATTCACGGGGACCTGTGACCTTGATCTGCTTTCACCCGCAGTAGTGCATCCAGTTCAATGAAAGCCATGAGACGCCTGATTGCAGCCCTTTTCGCGTTGTCCCTGATGCTCGTCGGCTGTGGCGGTGGTGACGATGCCGACACCGGCAGCACCGCCGGGGGCGGGGGTGCTGACGCCCCCACCGACGATGTCAGCCAGACCGGCGGCGGGGGCGGCGAGGAAGTCGCGGGCACGATCACCATCGCCAACTTCGAGTACGGAGACCCGCTGACCGTCCCGCCGGGCGCGCTGATCAGAGTCGTCAACGAGGACTCCGCGGAGCATGACGCTGACGCGGTGGACGGGGCGTTCGACACCGAGCTACTCGGCCAGGGGGAGGAACTGACCTTCAACGCTCCGGAGGAAGAAGGCACCTACGAACTGACCTGCAGCGAGCATCCGCAGATGTCGGGCGAGTTGATCGTCGCCGCGTAGTTCGGGAGACGACCGAGCACTCCTGGAGCGGAGATCGTACGACGCTGAAATTGCGCGCGCGGTTGCGTTGACTGACGAAGAGCGCAGCAACGAATGGGTACGGAGGCATTCCGGTCGCGTTGCTGGCCGGCGGATTCGTCGGGGCGAGGTAGGGCGCGTCTGACCTCCGCTTTTGGCTTCCTTTCGGGGGCTGGACGCGGTCTACCTCGGGGTTCTGTCAGGTCGTCGCTGTCGGTTACGGGTGGTAGCTCAAAGTTCTTGAAAGTTTCTGTGGTGCAGTCCTTTTCAGCGCCCGGAATTGTCGGAGGGTCGGTCTAGCGTCTTCGGTATGACCTGCACGATCAGCCCGCCGGACGCGGAGTCCGCGGCGGTCGGGCAGGAGTTCGGGTCGGTGGCAGCTGCGGCGCGGCGGTTACTCGTCGGGCAGTCCCGGCCGGGCTGGTCGCGGACCGATCCGGAACTGGTCCGCGATGTCGCTGATCTGGTCGCGCTGCGGGCGCAGGTCGACGGGCTGCTGCTGGACGCGGTGGGTGAGGTCGATTCCCGGGGTCTGGCCGGGTCGCGGGGATGTTCCTCGACCCGGGCCTGGCTGCGCTCGGCGCATCGGATCGCCCCGCAGGAGGCCAAACGGCTGGTCCGTACGGCCACCGCGCTGCGCTGCGACCTGCCCGCGGTCGCGGCGGCGATGTCGGCCGGGGAGGTGTCGCTCGCGCAGGCCGAGGTGATCGTTCACGCGATCGCCGATCTGCCATGTGAGACGCCGGTCGCGTGCCGGCCGCAGGCCGAGGCCACGATGATCGACCAAGCCCAGACCTTCGACCCGATGATCCTGGCGAGGATCGGCCGGCGGCTGGCCGAGATTATCGACCCCGACGGGGTGCAGGCCCGCGACGAGAAACCCATCCTCGACAAAGAGACCGACGCGCACCGCGACCGCACCCTCACCTTGAACCCGGACAGGAACGGCGCCGGCGGGTTCCTGCGCGCAAGGCTGGACGCGCAGGGCTACGCCACCCTGGCCGCCTACCTGCAGGCGGCCACCGCACCCGGGAGCACCCCCGACGGGCAGCCGGAGTCCCGTGCCGACGCCGACGGCCGGCATCTCGGGCAGCGCCGCCACGACGCGCTGATCGAGGCCGCCCGGCAGATGATGGCCGGCGGCGGGCTCCCGAGCAGCGGCGGGGTCAAGCCCCGGATCGTGCTCACCCTGCCCGCGACCTGCCTGACCAACCGGACCGGCGCAGCCCGGCTACCCGACGGCACCCAGCTCAGCCCCACCCTGGCCCGGCTGTTCGCCTGCGACGCCGACCTGGTCCCGGTCACCATCGACCAGAACGGCAACCCCCTCGACGTCGGCCGCACCCGCAGGCTGTTCACCGGCGGACTGCGCACCGCCCTCGAAGTCCGAGACCGCGGCTGCGCCTGGCCCGGCTGCGACCGCCCGACCTCCTGGACGCAGGCCCATCACATTGTTTCCTGGCTGGACGGCGGCACGACCACCCTCGACAACGGTGTCCTGCTCTGC
>JALZIX010000031.1 GCA_030860025.1 Actinomycetota bacterium | reverse complement strand
GTCACCGGCAGACCGAGGCTCTCGTAGAAGCGCCGCTCTGCGGCGAGGTCGGTAACGTTGAGGATCGGAGCCAGCCTGGTGAAGATCTCAACAGGGGTTTCGGCTCTCATCCGGTTGATCGTAGGCCAGCTCAGAGCTAAAGAAGTTCCGGCCGGTGCCACGGCTCGCCCAGGATGTGCTCGGCCAGGAACGCGTAGATCGTCTCGTACCAAACCGCGGCATTCCCGGGCGTGAGCACCCAGTGGTTCTCGTCCGGGAAGTACAGGAACTTCGACTCGACGCCACGCTTTCGCAGGTCGTACCACAGGCGCAGGCCTTCTCCGATCGGAACGCGGTAGTCCTTGTCGCCGTGGATGACCAGTATCGGCGTGCTGATGTTGTCGGCGAATCTGTGTGGTGAGTTGGCCTCATAACGTTCGGGGTGGGCCAGCGGGTCGCCGAACTCCTTCTCCCAGTAGTAGGAGGCATCGGTTGCCCCGGAGAAGCCGTCGAGGTGCCACAGCGAGGCGTGCGTGACGATCGCATCGAAGCGGTCGGTGTGCGTGGCCACCCAGTTGGCCATGTATCCACCGAAGGATCCGCCCATTGCGGCCGTCCGGGTTCCATCGAGGTCGGGCCGTGCCAGGGCAGCATCCGTGGCAGCCATCAGGTCGGTGTACGGGGTGCCACCCCACTGGCCCCAACCGCGGCGGACGAAGTCCTGCCCGTATCCGTCGGACAGTGCCGGATCGGGAAGCAGCACCGCATATCCGCGGGCTGCCATCAACCACGGGTTCCAGCGCCAGGTCCACGCGTTCCAACTCATCAGCGGTCCGCCGTGAATCCAGAGCAGCAGCGGCGCGGGGGAGTCGGCGCTGGCTGCCTCGGGCAGGACCAACCACGACCAGATGGTCGCTGCGTCGTCGGCCCTCGCCTGGACCCTGTGCAACGTGCCCGGCAGCACGTCGATCGTGCCCGGATTGGGCAGCACGACGGCCTCCTGCTCAGTCTTGACGGGATCGAGGCGGACCGGGGCAGGAGGGCTGTCGTAGGCCGCGCGGACCGCATAGAGGGCCGACCCGTCAGTTGCCACTTGCAGATCGCTGTAGTAGCCCCTCGCGGTCAGCCGCATCACCGACCCTGAAATGGGTTCGACTCTGAAGATCGGGTGGTGACCGAGTTCGGTGGCGGTGAAGAAGACTGCCCCGCCGTCCGCAGCCCACACGGGCGACCCCGGCCAGAGATCAAGCTCGGCGGTGAGGTTACGGCCCTCGTCGTTGGCCAGGTCGATCAGCCACAGGGTCTGGATGGGTGGTTCGTCGTAGCTGCTGTGCTTCTCCTTGACGCAGACGAGCAGGGCGCCGTCCGGGGAGAACGCGGGTTCGTGGAAGTTGTGGTCGTCGGCCTCGGCGAGAACGCGCGATGTCCCCGTTGAGGTGTCGACGAGTTCGATGCGGGTCCGGCGGTGACCTGCCAGGGAACCGGCAACCTCGACGGTGCGCGCGATGAGCGACCCGTCCGGCGACATCGATAGGTCGTCTCCGCCGAGACTGGCCAGGCCAGCATCGGGTGTCAGGTCTCGGACCTCGACCACACCCTCGCGCCCAGCGGCCGCGGAGGCCCGATCATCGGTCTCCTCCAGCGATTCAGTGGCCGGATCACCCGCCGGCGCGTCCGCGGGGAGTTCGGGAAGGTAGAGCACGTGCGGCCACGCGGGGCCGAGGTCGTGGTCCCAGTAGCGAACGGGATAACCCTCGTGCAGCAGAGCGGTGACTCCGGCGTCTTTTCTGGCTTTGCTGCGCTCAGCGTCGGAGTTGCCGTCTGTGGCGCCCGGATTCATGGCCGCGACCAGCGCGACGGCGCTCGAGTCCTGGGCAATGACAACAGCGGACACCCCACCGGGCCTGGAGAGGACCAGGCGTGCTTCTCCGCCGTGTGCCGGGAGTAGCCACAATCCCGCCTTTGGCTCCTCAGCGTCCTTACCGGCGTCAGGATCGGGTCGCGCAGAGGTGAACAGCAAGTCACCGCTGGGCGCGAACACCGGCGAGGATTCTCCGGGCGCGCTCCGCGTGAGCCGTCGGGCAGATTCCTTCCCGTCCGGATCGATTTCCCAGAGGGAGGTCTGCCACTTCGTCCTTTCCGGATTGAGTGTGGCGACGGAGGTGACCAGCCGAGTTCCGTCAGGCGATAGCGCCAGCCCGGCCAGGCGCGGGATGGCGTTGTAGTCGGCAAGCGTGGCAAAGGGATGGTTGGTCTTGGCTGATTCGGTCATGGATCTGAGCGGCCCCTCGAGACGACGTTGTCCAGGTGAAGGTTGTCCAGGTGAAGTAAGATCGTTAGCCATCCTACCGATATCTACAGCGGCGGAACGTGCCTGGGCGGCTCAGAACGAGTCGACCCGGCTCACAAAGATGTGCTCAGCAGCGAGTTGTGGCAGCAGGTGTCCGTCCACATCCACACCGCCTACGCGGCTGGAGACGACAACCATGTTGCCGGGACGGATGTGGGCATCGGTCAACTGGTGCATCAACGCAGCGTCGGGCTGGATCTGCTCGCTGATCCGCTCGACGGTCACCGTGACGCCGGCATCCGTGGCGACATCGGCGAGCACGACGAGGTCGGTGGTGCTCACGGGGCGATCGCCCGTGGCTGGCTGAATCAGGCCCAATTCCTCCAGACCGGGAATCGGGCTGCCGTGCGGGCAGGTGGTCGGGTTGTCGAGGAGGGCGACCAATCGCCGTTCGACTGCCTCGCTCATGACGTGTTCCCAGCGGCAGGCCTCGATGTGCACGTCCTCCCAGTCCATCCCGATCACATCGATGAGCAGACGCTCGGCCAGCCGATGCTTGCGCATGACCTGGGTCGCCAGTTTGCGGCCGGTGTCACTGAGCTCGAGGTGGCGATCACCTTCGACGGTGACCAGGCCGTCACGCTCCATCCGAGCCACTGTCTGGCTCACGGTTGGACCACTCTGGTGCAGCCGCTCGGCGATGCGAGCGCGCAGCGGAGTCACGCCCTCTTCTTCGAGTTCGAAGATCGTGCGGAGATACATCTCGGTGGTGTCGATCAAGTCGTTCACGCGGAGTGCTCCTTCACGAGTCGCGCCGATGATACGTCCTCGATCCAGGCGGGCCCGCGCTAGCGTGTGTGCGATGAGCGAAGCGGTCGCGGTGATCTGGGACGACGCCATGCTCGAGTACGACCTCGGCGGAGACCACCCGTTGCACCCCATCCGGCTGGAACTCACGATCGGCCTCGCCCGGACCCTCGGTGTGTTCGAAGTGCCGACGATCACGCGGATCGCGCCGATTGCGGCCGACGAGGATCTGCTCCAGCGGATTCACACCGCGGAATACATTTCGGCCGTCAAGCGGGCACCACAGGACCCGTACGGTGCAGGACACGGACTGGGTACGCCGGACAACCCGATCTTCGACCGGATGCACGAGGCCTCGTCCCTGATCACCGGAGGAAGCCGCCAAGCTGCTGAGTGGATCTGGAGCGGGAAGGGCGATCACGCGGTGAACATCGCGGGCGGACTGCATCATGCGATGGCGAACCGCGCGAGTGGATTCTGCATCTACAACGACCCGGCGATCGCGATCAGTTGGCTGCTGGGTCAGGGCGCCAAGCGGATCGCGTACATAGACGTCGACGTCCACCACGGCGACGGCGTACAGGCGGCCTTCTACGAGGACCCTCGAGTGCTCACGATCAGCCTTCATCAGAGCCCGCTGACGCTGTTTCCAGGCACCGGTTTTCCGGACGAGGTCGGCCGGGGGGAGGGACTCGGATCCGCGATCAATGTTGCGCTACCGCCGGGAACGGATGACGGCGCGTGGCTGCGGGCTTTCCACGCGATCGTCCCCGGTGCGCTTCGCGCCTTCGGCCCGGACGTCCTGGTTAGCCAGTGCGGGTGTGATGCGCACCGCGATGACCCACTGGCTGATCTGGGTTTGTCCATCGATGGTCAGCGCGCCTCGTACCTCGCTATGCACGATCTGGCGCACGAAATCTGTGGTGGCAAGTGGTTGGTGCTCGGCGGCGGTGGGTACGGCCTGGTTCGATGCGTACCCCGAGCCTGGACCCATCTGCTCGGCGTCGTCGGCGGACGGCCCGTGGATCCCGAGACCACGATTCCGAACGAATGGCTGGAGGATGTCCGCAGACGCAGGCTGCAGGCCATCCCGCCTACCCGGATGACCGAGGATGAGGTTGCTGACTACACCGCCTGGGAGCCCGGCGGCGCCGACGCGGTGGACGTGGCCATCCAACGGACCCGGCGAGCGACCTTTCCACTCCTCGGGCTCGATCCGGACGACCCTCGGGACTGACCCGGCAGATGTCTGAGCACGGCAGCGTCGACGCGACTGTGTCGACCAACGCCTACCCATTGGAGTGGGAGGCCGACGTCGTGGCCGCCGACGGAGCGACGGTGCACATTCGCCCGATCACGCCAGACGACGCTGAGGGACTACTGGGTCTGCATGCTCGCAGTTCGGAACGCACGCGCTATCTGCGCTTCTTCGGCCCCTACCCCCGGGTCTCGGACAAGGATCTGTTCCGGTTCACCAACGTCGATCATGTCGACAGAGTTGCCCTCGTTGTCCTGCTCGGGGACCAGCTGATCGCGGTTGGCCGCTATGAGCGATTGCCCGACCGAGACGAGGCGGAGGTGGCCTTTCTCGTCGAGGACGCGCATCAGGGTCGGGGTCTCGGGTCCGTGCTGCTGGAACACCTCGCGGCTGCCGCCCAGGAGCGGGGGATTCGGCGCTTTGTGGCAGAGGTGCTGGCTGAGAATCGCAAGATGATCTCGATCTTCCGCGACGCCGGCTACGAGCCAACGAGATCCTACGACGAGGGTGTGGTCCACCTCGTCTTCGACATCGCGCCCACCGCTGCGCAGCGGGAGGTCCGGTACGAGCGCGAGCAACGCGCGGAGTCCCGCTCGATCGCGCGCCTACTCGATCCACGGTCGGTCGCCGTCATCGGGGCGAGCAATGATCCAGCCAAGATCGGTTACGCAGTCCTCGCCAACCTCCTGGCGGCGGGCTTCCCCGGTCCGGTTTATCCGGTGAACACGTCGGCCAAGACCGTCCAGGATCGTCCCGCATTTCCGACCGTTCTGGATCTGCCGGACGACGTCGACCTTGCCATTCTCACCGTGCCCGCCCAGGCCGTACCGCAGGTCGTGATGCACTGCCGGACCCGCGCGGTACGCGGGATCGTCGTGATGTCCGGGGGGTTCGCTGAACGCGGAGCCGAGGGCCTCGCGGCACAGCGGAACCTCGTCAATACCGCCCGCGCCTCTGGGATGCGCATCGTCGGGCCCAACTGCTTCGGGATCATCAACACCGATCCGGAGGTCCGGTTGAATGCCAGCTTGGCGCCCGAGGCCCCGCCGGCGGGCAGGGTCGGGATCTTCTCCCAGTCCGGCGCGCTTGGCGCGACGCTGTTGAATCGCGCGACGGAACTGGGAGTTGGGCTGTCGAGTTTCGTCTCAGCCGGCAACCGAGCAGACGTCAGTGGCAATGATCTGTTGCAGTACTGGTCCACCGACCCGGCCACCGACGTCGTGGCCCTGCATCTGGAGAGTTTCGGAAACCCTCGCAAGTTCGCTCGTCTGGCCCGCCGGATAGCCCGCAGCAAGCCGATCGTCGCCGTGAAGAGCGGCCGGCACACCGGCACAACGCCTAACCTCCAGGGCACGTCGCTATCGATCACCGACACCAGCGTCGAGGCCCTGTTCGCCTCGACCGGAATCGTCCGGGTGGACACCGTTGCGCAACTTCTGGATGTGGTGACTGTCTTGGCGCATCAACCGCTTCCGCGGGGCCCGCGGGTGGCGGTGGTCGGGAACTCCACCGCCGTCGGGCTGCTCGCCGTTGATTCCCTGCTCGGCAACGGGCTGGTGCTGGCCGGTTCGGCACCGGTGGACATCGGCGCGACCGGATCGCCGGAGCAGTTCGCCGCCGCGTCGCGGACCGCTCTGGGCCGTTCAGAGGTGGATGCCTTGGTCGCCGTCTTCGTGCCGCCGGTGAGCCGTTCGGGGGATTCCTACGCGGAGGTTCTCGTCGAGCTGTCGGAGGAATCGGACAAGCCCATCGTCGCGACATTCCTGGGACTCGAGGGCTTGGCCGGATCCCTCGTCCGGGCGGGCAAGGACGGGGCGGCGCTACGCGGGTCGGTGCCATCGCTGCCCATCGATCGAGCGGTGGCCGCACTCGCCCGGACGGTGCGCTACAGCCAGTGGCGCTCGCGTCCGGTCGGTGTTGTGCCGCCCCTGCCCGATGCCGAACCCGTGCGGGCTCGTGGGCAGGTGGCCGACGTCTTGGCCGCGGATCCCAGCGGCCGGGAAATGTCGCCCGAGGAAGTGGCTCGGCTCCTGGCCTGCTACGGCCTGACTGTGCGACGGCCCGACGAGGAGCCGATCGAAGGGGCGGTCGCCACCACCATTGAGATTTCCGACGACCCCTCGTTCGGCGCGGTGCTGTCCTTCGGCTTGTCCGGCGTGCCTATCGAGCTGTTCGCCGATCGTTCCTATCGAGCCCTGCCCCTGTCTGACGTCGACGCGGCGGACTTGGTCCGGTCGGTGGCTGCCTGGCCATTGCTCGACGGTTACGGCGGAGCCGAGCCGGTCGACACCGCGGCCATCGAGGACGTCCTGGTACGGGTGGCGCGGCTGTGCGACGACGTACTCGAGGTCGACTGGCTGCGGTTCACCGCGCTGGCGCACCCGGACGGAGCTGCCATACAACACCCCCGGATGAGCCTGCGGCCGACGGCTGCACGACCCGAGGAAGCTCCGCGCCGCGCCGATCGCAGCCAACCGATCGACGCGCCAGCTGGGTAGGTAACCGGCTCAGGTCAGGTAGTCGCGGAGCTGGTCGGCACGCTCGGGCCGGCGGAGTTTGGCCATCGAGTCACGCTCGATCTGGCGGACCCGTTCGCGGGAAAGACCGAAAGCACGCCCGATCTGCTCAAGCGTGCGCGGCGGGGTGCCGTCCAACCCGAATCGGGCAGTCACCACCTTGCGCTCGCGCTCATCGAGGGTGTCGAGCACGGTCCCGAGGTCCTGGCGCATCATTTGGAACGCGACAGCATCCTCGGCGACTGGAGCATCCGCGTCCTCGATGAAGTCACCGAAGCGAGACTGCTCGTCACTGCCGACCGCCTGATCGAGGCTGACCAGATCCCGGGAGTGGTCGAGCAACTCGGCGACCCGCTCGGGCGTGATGTCGAGCTCCAGGCCGATCTCCTCGTGCGTCGGTTCACGCTCCAGCGTCTGCTGGATGCGCCGCCGCGTGCGTACGACCTTGTTGACCTGTTCGGCCAGGTGGACGGGCAGCCGGATCGTGCGGCCGGAGTCGGCCATTGCCCGAGTGATCGCCTGCCGGATCCACCAGGTGGCATACGTGGAGAATTTGAAGCCCTTGGCGTAGTCGAACTTCTCCACCGCGCGGATCAGTCCCAGGTTGCCCTCCTGGATCAGGTCGAGGAAGGACATCCCGTGGCCGGTGTAGCGCTTGGCAAGTGAAACGACCAGGCGGAGGTTGGCCTCGAGCATCGCCTTCTTGGCAGCCCGGCCATCCTCGGCAAGCGCCTGATAATCCCGACGCCGCGCGGCGGACAGGCGAGGCGTCTCAGCGAGGAGCCGTTCGGCGTAGAGCCCGGCTTCAATCCGCTTGGATAGGTCGACCTCCTGTTCGGCGTTGAGCAGCGGGGTCTTGCCGATGGTGTTGAGATACACCCGCACGAGGTCGGTGGACATCACTGCACCGGAGTCGGGCGAACGGGTATTACCGGACACCGCCACGGTGTCGCGGTCACTGGACTGGACGACGGTCACTAGGTCATCCGTTCTGCCACTCCTAGTGGCGTAGATCTCTGTCTTCGTCTTCTAGTTCAACGGGTTTTCCCGCGCTGGTGTTCCAGCACCCGCATAACGTTCGCAGCACAGCCCGATAAGTACGTGATCGCTTCAGCGTGGCTCTTGGCTGCGGCGTAATCTCGGAGCTACATCGACTCGAGGGGGCACCGGGGTGCCGGCCACGCTCAGCCAAAACGTCGAAGCGGACGCGCTGCTCGACCGCGATCCGCTTGCGCTGCTCATCGGCATGGTGCTCGACCAGCAGGTGCCGCTGGAGAAGGCCTTCTCCTCGCCCCTGGAACTCACCAAGCGGCTCGGACACGACTTGGACGCTCGTGAGCTCGCCGAGTTCGACCCGCAGGAACTGGCCGCCGTGTTCGCGCAGCGCCCCGCCTTGCACCGCTTTCCCTCGTCCATGGCCGGCCGGGTTCAGGAGGTGTGCCGCGTCCTCGTGGCCGACTACGACGGGGACGTGAACCAGCTGTGGCTGGGCGTTGGTGACGGCCAGGAACTGCTGGCTCGGATCGCGGCACTGCCCGGATTCGGTAAGCAGAAGGCCGCCATCTATCTCGCGTTGCTCGGAAAGCAACGCGGCATCCGGCCGCCCGGATGGCGTGAGGCGGCAGGTGCCTACGGCGCTGACGGCGTCTACTTGTCTGTGGCCGACATCACTGACGCGCAATCCCTGGCCCTTGTTCGGGAATCCAAACAGCGCCAGAAGGCCGCAGCCAAAGCCGCCGTGACGTGAATAGCGGACGCGAGGTCGGTGCCGAGCCGATCCTGATCACCGACGCCGCACCGAGCCTGTTCGAGCAACACGAGGCCCGTAAGCGCCGGTACATCCTCACGATGGCTGTGCGCGCGGTCTGCCTGGTGTTGGCCACCGTCTTCTACCAGGTGCTGTGGGTCATGGCCGTCTTCGCGGTCCTGGCGATCGTCCTTCCGTGGATCGCCGTGCTGGTGGCCAATGACCGGCCGCCGAAGAAGTCGCTCAAGGCGCATCGGTTCCGCGGTACTCCGGACGTCGCGTCCCTGGCGACGCCCACGCCGAGGACGGCTATCGAGCCGGTCCGGATCATCGACAACGACGACTGAGCACAAAGACCTGTGGAACTGGGGACTCTCCTGCTGATCGGCCTGGCCATGGCGGTCGGGCTGATCGGGGTTGTCGTCCCGGTCATCCCCGGGCTCCTGCTCATCGGTGCAGCCGGACTCGGCTGGGCACTGCTAGCCGACGGGGCCGGTCCATGGGTCGTGTTCGGGATCATGGTAGTCGTGCTCCTTGTCGGCACCGTCGCCAAGTACGTGTTGCCCAGCCGGACCCTTCGCCAGGCTGGCGCGCCGACGTCGACGCTGGTGCTTGGCGCAGTGGGCGGGATCGTGGGCTTCTTCGTGATTCCCGTGATCGGGCTTCTGGTCGGCGCGGTAGCCGGCATCTACGTTGCGGAGCTGCGCCGCCTCACCGATTCCAGGGCGGCCGGTCGCTCGACGCTGGCTACGCTCAAGGCGGTCGGTATCGGCCTGCTCATCGAACTGCTGGCCGGACTGGTAGCGGTCGCACTCTGGTTCGTCTCGGTCATCGCCGGCGTCGGCGCGTAGCGCCCCGGACTCTTGTCCGATCCGCCGCTGCCCTACCCGAGCGCAACCCGCAACGCTGGCTGGGGGAAGAGGCGTAGCGCAGGGGTCGCCCGGTCTGCGAGTGTTCCCGGGTGCGGAAATACGTGATCATGGGCATCCAGGGCAGCGGCAAAGGTACCCAGGGGGCAATGCTGGCCCGCGACTTCGACCTCACGCAGATCGCGGTGGGAGACATCTTCCGCTGGCATGTCCAGAGCCACACGAAAATCGGCGCCCACGTCCGTCGTGTCATGGCCGCGGGTGAGTTGGTGGGTGACGACCTCGTCGAATCGGTCGTCCGGCAGCGCCTGGATCAACATGACTGGAACTACGGGTTCATCGTCGACGGATTCCCCCGAAACCGCCCGCAGGCCGAGTTCTTCCTCGAGAGCTATGACATCGACGGCGTCATCCACCTGGATCTACCAGATGACGAGGTACGCAGACGCGTGCTTGCGCGGCGGTTGTGTTCTCGCTGTGGCCTCGACTACAACCTGATGGCCCACCGCCCTGAAGTGGCTGATCGCTGTGACGTGTGCGGTGGGGCGTTGGTCAGCCGCGAGGACGACACCGAGCAGGCCCTCGCGTCGCGACTCCACGACTACCACACCAAGACCAATCCGGTGCTCGACCTGTTCCGCGGCAAGGAGTTCGTCGTGTCGGTGGACGCGCGTCCCGATCCGGCAACTGTGCAGCAGACGATTCGTGACCGTTTGCGGCTGCCCGCCGAGCCTGGGTGATCGCGCGGCACTGGTGACCTACCCGACTACTGCGCACCCCAGCGCGTGACGGTCTCGGCAGCCGCGCGCTGCCCGGCGTCCAGGCAATCGAGCGGTGACTCTCCGGTCAACCAGGCGGCGAGCAGACCGGCAGTGAACGCATCGCCGGCTCCAGTCGTGTCCAGGACCGGGCCGGGCAAGGCGGGGGCCGGCCGTTCACAAACGCCGCTGCGGTCGGCCCACAGCGCGCCGGCCGCACCCCGGGTGACGACGACGACAGGGAAGGTTTGCGCCAGGGCACGGGCGCCCGCCACGACCCCGGTGGAGCCGCTCAGCGCCATGGCCTCGTCCTTGTTGGGCAACAACAGATCGACCGATGCGACATCGGCGAGAAACCTCGTTTCTCCATACGCGCGCAGCGGCGCCACCGATCCGGGATCGACTGACACTGTGCGGCCAAGCGCTTTGGCCCGG
>JALZIX010000024.1 GCA_030860025.1 Actinomycetota bacterium | reverse complement strand
GCAGCGCGAGCAGCGCACGTGGGATTTCTCGCTGCTGACGGCCATCGCGGCAGGTGGCGTCGTGGGTGCCGAAGCGCGGTACGGACTCTCAACGTGGTGGCCGAACGATCCAGGACACTGGCCAGGGGCCACGTTCGTGATCAACGTCAGCGGCTCGCTGCTGCTGGGTGCCCTCATGGTGGTGCTGACGGAACTGAGGTCTGCTCCTCGACTGGCGCGACCCTTTCTCGGAGTCGGTGTGCTGGGCGGATTCACCACGTTTTCCACGGCAATGGTGGACGTCCACGAAATGCTCATGGCCGGACGCCCGACGGTGGCGATGGCCTACCTGCTCGGCAGCGCGGCAGCCGCGTTGGCAGGGGTCACCGCGGGCTCGTCGGTTGTGCGCCTGCTCGCGTCGACCCGGCGTTCCCGTGGGTCGCGAGGCGGCACATGATCTGGCTCTGGGTAGGGCTGGGGCTGCGCTGGGAGCACCAGCTCGGTATCTCACCGATCGGCTCGTGCAGACCCGCTACACCGGGTCCTTTCCGTGGGGGACGCTGCTGGTCAACGTGGTGGGCTCATTCGTGCTGGGAATCGCTACCGGTGCCGCGGAGGCCCTGGCGCCAGCTGTCGGAGCGGCCGTGGGTATCGGCTTCTGCGGGACTCTCACCACCTATAGCACCTTCAGTTACGAAACTCTGCGGTTGTTCGAGACCAAGGTCGCCACCTTTGCCGCCGCCAATGTCATGGTCGCGCTGGCTGGCGGGTTCGGTGCTGCGGCGCTGGGCTTGACCCTGGGTAGCTGGCTGTTCTGACGGCGATGGCGACGGGAGCAGCTACAGGGCGGGTTGGGTCGAGGCTGACTTCGGGCTGCGCTCCGGCCCAGCGTGGAAGGAACCGTCGATGACCCGCGCAGCCACGTCGCTGAGCTTCGTCCCGTGTTTGCGGGCATGGCCGCGGAGAAGCTGAAATGCCTCGGTCATCTGGAGGCCGGCTCGCTCGGCGATCATGCCTTTCGCCTGCTCGATGACGATCCGGCTGTTCAACGCCGTCTGCAGTTGCTCAGCCAGAATGTCTCGAGCGCTGACCGCTCGTTCTTGGAGCAGGCCGACGGTCGCGACGTCGGCAAGTGCCTGAGCCAGGCGTGAGTCGGACTCGGACAACACCCCTGGCGAGGTGCGGAAGATGTTCAGCGCGCCGATGACCTGAGTGCGCAAACGCATGGGAATTGCCTGAGCGGCATGGAAGCCGAGCTGTTCCAGACGGACTGTGAAGGCGGGCCACGACGCGCGCATCGTCTCGAGGTCCGCAAGCGCGACCGGCTCGCCGGATCTGAAGCAGTCAAGACAGGGACCCTCGTTGTTCTGGTGCTCGAAGAGTTCGATCAAGCGGGCTTCCTCGGTGGAGGAAGCAACGGGATGCAGGCCGCCACGCTGATCGCCCAACATGATTCCGGCGGCGTCGGCATCGAGTAGCTCCACACTCCGGTCAGCGAGGACGTGCAGGAATTCGATGACGTCGAAGTCGTCCACCAGCGTGTCGGCTAGTTCTAGAAACGTTTCGGCGATGCGGTCTTCTCGGGTCGTCACGCTGTTCCCTTTCGTCAGGGCCCATAGCTACCTGCCTTCCGGAATCGATGTCCCGGCGATGGTGTTGTCAAAGCGCAGTCTGCGGCTGACCACATCGGCGGCAACGGCGGCCATGGATACGTCCGCAGAATACGCGTGCGCTCGCAATCTGAGGAGAGCCTCGGCTAGGGGCATCCTCAGCTGTACGGAAATCATTCCGGTGGCCTGGTGGATCGCAGCGTTCCTGCCGATGGCGTCGAACATGGAGTCGGCGGGATCACCATCTGCCTCATCCTGCAGTTGCAGCAGCATCAGCAGCGCCGCATCGGCGAAGGCCAGTGCCTCGACGAGTTGGTCCTCGGTGAGCCCGCCGGGGGTGTCTCGGTAGAGGTCGAGGACCCCGATGCGAATGGCACCGACCTGCAGAGGGAACGCGAAGATCGCCTCGATGTTCGTAGTGAGCACGCCGGGCCCGTAACCCGGCCACTGCTCCACGGCGTCGCGGCGGATATAGGGCTTCAACACCGGCCGGCCCGTACGAGAGGCATCCACGCAGGGGCCTTCGCCGGTGGCGAACTGCAACTCCTCCATCCGGGCAGCCGGCCCGTCCGTGACGGCCAGCACGCCGAGGTTGTCGTAATCGTTCATGAGGATGAGGCTGGCACCGCTGATGTCCAGAATTCGGACGCACTCGGCACACAGCCGATCCGCCCAGGACTGCCCGTCCTGGCCAGGCCGAAGCACCGTGGCAACGATTTTGGTCACCCGGGAACGCGGCGGTGGTGCAGGCTCCTGGCCTGACATAGGCACCCCTCCGCACGCGCTGATTCCTCGGCGACGGAATACGGGGTCCTGGTCAGCCGCCTGTCTGGGCGACCACCGCGCTTGGAGGGTGAGCCTACGCGAGCACCGCGCGGGTGGGTGGACGGCTGTTGCCTCGGTAGCCGAGAGTGCACGGCTTTCTAGCACACGGTGATCGTCGGTTGTAGCCTCTGGACAGATCGGTCTTTCGCTCAACGGTGGCCCCAGACCCGGCGACCCTCACCAGGGGGCTTTTGGTCTTGTCTCAGCAATCTCCCACTTCGATGCCGCGGCAACGTCCCAGGGCACGCCGACACATCTCGCGGCTCGACGCCGCCTTCCCGGCTGAGGAGAACTCCGCGGAGCAGAAGGGTTCGCTGGGCGTGTCGTGCGGGGGAGGGCTCACCATTGTTCTGCATAGCAGCGACGGCGTGCTGCTCGTGCGCCTCTACGGTCCGGTGGGACCAGGTTCGCGACGGGTACTCTATTCGGCACTCAATGCAGCTTTCATCTCGCGGCCGATCAGAATCGTGATCGATGGTTCCGACATCACGGAGTGCGATAAGCGCGGCATGGCGACATTCGTCGATGCCGCGGAACGAGCCTCGACCAGTGGTATCCCACTTGCCATGTATGGATTGGCCACCGGGCTGCGAGAGACATTGGCCGCATTGTGGCGGCCCGTCGTTGTCGCGGAGTTGTCCTATCCCTCTTTGCAATCCGCTTGGGCCGCAGTCAACTCGAAGCCCGTGGCCAGCGATCGGACGCGTGCGGAACTCCTCGAAGATGTCCGACATCTGCAGGAAGCGGTGAGCCACAGCCAGATGGTCGAGCAAGCAAAGGGAGTCCTCATGGCCACGTACGGAATCACTGCGCAGGCCGCACTCGATTTGCTCGTCTCCTATTCACGGGCGCACAGTCTCTCGGTTCGAGTCCTTGCCTCTCGAGTCACATCTGTTGTACATCGGCGCCCGACCGGAAGTCAGATGGATGCTCTGCTCGGCGACCCCGCTCTAGGATCGAATGTCGATCTGTATGAGCGTGAGGACCCCAACTGTCTTGCACCGTAACGGCACACACAATCACTATCAATAGAGAGTGTGCTTACCGGATGAGAATGCGACGACTACCTTTCCGACCGGACATGAGGGCCTCAGAACATCTTGCGGCTGTCGGCCCAGTTGAGTCCAATAGAGAAGGACATCGATGATCCGGCGTGGAGAGTTGACGAGAGTCCCATAGCACTTGACAGTGAATACAACATTCCGTTCGTCTAGGAGGACCCATGGCCGCCACGGCCGCTGCACGGAAGCCCACCGCCACAAAGGCGTCGGCCAAGAAGGCCACCGCCAAGAAGTCAACCGCCAAGAAGTCAACCGCCAAGAAAACACCGGCGAAGAAGGCGACGAAGAAGGCGAGCACCGCCAAGTCGGCTGCCAAGCGAACCGTAAACAAGGTGGCCGCCAAGGCAGCTGCGAAGAAGACCACCGCCAAGAAGTCGCCAGCAAAGAAGTCGCCAGCAAAGAAGGCGCCAGCAAAGAAGGCGTCAGCCAAGAAGACGACGGCCACGAAGGCGCCTGCCAAGAAGGCGTCAGCCAAGAAGGCACCTGCGGGCCGCTAAGCCCAATCCGCACCACTGATCTGCAGGACCGCCGTCACCACGACGGCGGTCCTGTCATCTGATCAGCTCACGCCGGCACACCAAGTCCCGCAAAGCATTTCCGGAAGAAGTCGTCCGCAATGGTCAAGGCCGTGTCACCGTCCAGGGTCGTCTGCCTGGTCCCGTCCCTGACCGAGGCCATCGCGGCAACGGATCGGTCGCTCTTGGTGGGCATCACCGACTGGTGTACGCATCCGCCCGATCTGAACCTTCCGCGCGTCGGCGGGACGAAGTGGCCAGATCTTGATGCGGTACGCGCTTTGCATCCCGATCTCGTGGTTGCCAATGCGGAGGAGAACCGAGCAGAGGATCTGGCTGCGTTGCGAGGCAGCGGCATCCCGGTCTGGGTGACTGGACCGGCAACAGTTTCCGAGGCGATCGACGGCCTCAGTGCGTTGCTTCGTGCCCTCGTCGGACGTGAACCGGAGTGGCTCACTCACACCCGGGAGCACTGGCGGTCACGAGCGCCACTTGTGCCGCGACGGCGCGCGGTCATTCCGATCTGGCGTCGACCGTGGATGGTGCTCGGTCGGGACACCTTCGCCGGAGACATACTGCGACAACTCGGCGTCGACAATGTCTACGCCGACCATCCGGAGCGCTATCCGAGAGTGCAACCGCAGGACGAGCCGATCGCCGCCGCCGATCTCGTCGTGCTGCCTGACGAGCCGTACCCGTTCTCCGCCGAAGACGGCCCAGAGGCGTTCCCCGACAAGCGAACCGTGTTGATCAGCGGGCGCCATCTCACCTGGTACGGGCCCTCTCTGTTAGAGGCACCCGAAATCCTTCGGGCACAGCTCGACCTCGACACGTGACCGCGATGCGGCCGGGTCTCAGGCGTAGGTGTGCTCGGGACCCGGAAAGGTCCCGGCTCTCACATCGGCGGCATAAGCAGACGCGGCGCCACGCAGCACGCCGTCGAGATCTGCGTACTGCTTGACGAAGCGGGCCACCCTTCCTCGATTCAGCCCCGCCATGTCCTGCCAGACCAACACCTGCGCGTCGCAGTTGGGCCCAGCGCCGATTCCGATGGTGGGGATCGTGAGTTCCTTCGTCACCTGCCCGGCCAACTCGCCGGGAACGAGTTCCAGCACAACGGCGAAAGCGCCGGCCTCTTCGACCGCGTGGGCGTCGGCAAGCAGTTGATCGGCGCCAGCGCCACGGCCCTGGATCTTGTATCCGCCCAAGCGGTGCTCGCTCTGCGGGGTGAAGCCGATGTGGCCCATGACCGGCACACCGGCATCGGTGATCTTCGAAATCTGCCCAGCCACGCGCACCCCGCCCTCGAGCTTCACAGCGTGCGCACCGGCTTCCTTCATCATCCGGACCGAGGAGGCCAACGACTGCTCCGGCGAGGACTCGTAGCTGCCGAACGGCAGGTCGGCGACGACCATCGAACGCTCGGTCGCGCCGACCACGGCGCGCACCAGGGGGAGTAGCTCGTCCATGGTGACGCCCAGCGAACTCGGGTAGCCGTAGACGTTGTTGGCCGCCGAGTCACCGACCAGCAGCACCGGGATCCCGGCCTGGTCGAAGATGGCCGCCACGTACTGGTCGTAGGCGGTGAGCATGGGCCAGGGCTCCCCGGAGTCCTTCAGCGCCTGCAGGTGCCCGATCCTGATGCGTGCCGGCCGCGCGGAGTCCGCCGAAGCACTCATACTCGTCATCACCTAGACCTCCCTCGAAGCACCGTTCGGTGTCCCCGGGTATGCCAAGCCTGGCACGGCTAGGTCTCGGCGGTCTCCCGCCAACGATTGGTAATTGGGAGACGTCGGTCACGTCCGAAGGACTTCAGTGAGATCTTTGTCCCCGGCGCGAACTGCCGCCGTTTGTACTCGGCCCGATCCACCATGCGCAGGACCCGCCGAACGGTTTCGGGGTCGTGCCCACGCTCCAGCAGTTCCCGATGGCCGAGGTCCCGGTCTACGTAATCGGCCAGGATCGCGTCGAGAATTGCGTAGTCGGGCAAGGAATCGCTGTCTTGCTGCCCGGGCCTGAGTTCGGCCGAAGGCGGCTTGGTGATCGAATTCGCCGGGATCGGCTCGATCTGGTCCTCCTCGGCTGCCGTGGCGTTCCGCCAGCGGGCAAGCGCCCAGACCAGGGTCTTCGGGACATCCTTGATCGGCGCGAATCCGCCTACGCTGTCGCCGTACAGCGTCGTGTACCCCACCGAGACCTCGCTCTTGTTCCCGGTCGCCAGGACGAGGTGACCGTGCTCGTTGGACAGGCCCATGAGCAGCGCCCCTCGGATCCGCGCCTGCAGATTCTCCTCGGCCAGGCCGGTCAGCTTCACCGACTCGAGGTAGGCGGCGACCATCGGCTCGATCGGGATCGTGTCGAAATGGCAGCCCAGCCGATCGGCCAGATCGGCAGCGTCGCCGCGCGAATGCTCAGAGGAGTAACGGCTCGGCATCGAGACGCCGAACACGTGCTCGGCGCCGATGGCGTCGGCTGCCAGCGCCGCCACCAGAGCTGAGTCGATGCCGCCGGACAGCCCGACCAGAACCGAGCTGAACCCGTTCTTGCCTACGTAGTCCCGTAGCCCGATCACCAAGGCTCCCCAGACCTCGGCGAGATCGGCCATCGGGGAGAAGTGTGGTGCCGGAGCCAGGTCCGGACGAGTTTCACGTGACGTCTGCGAACCGACGGGAAGGAGGGTTCTGGTGACGGTCATCGGGCCGATCGTTCCCTCGCGCCGAGATCGACGGGGCTCGATGATCAGGTCCAGCATCAGGAGCCGCTCCTCGAATTGCTGGGCCCGCGCCAGTAGCTCACCGGATGGGGCCACGATCATCGAGTCGCCGTCGAAGACGAGTTCGTCCTGCGCTCCTACGGTGTTGACGTAGGCGACCGTGGCCCGCGCCTCCGCGGCGCGACGCTGCACCAGCGGCAACCGTATGTCGTCCTTGGCCCGCTCGTACGGGGACCCGTTGATGCAGACAACCAGGTCCACTCCCGCCTGTCCGGCGACAGCGAATGGTCCGCCGTCGACCCAGAGGTCCTCGCAGATCGCGATGGCCACGTCGAGGCCGGCGATGGTCATGACTGGGAGGACCGTGCCGGCGCGGAAGTATCGGGCCTCATCGAAGACCCCGTAGTTGGGCAGGTGATGTTTGTAGTAGCGAGCCGCCACTTGGCCTCGGTGCAGCACTGCCGCGGCGTTGCGCGCGCCGCCGTCGTGGGCCAGATAGCCCACGACTACTGGCAATGCTCCGCACCCGTCCTCGGCCAGATTCGCCGCCAACGTCGCGAGCGTCGCCTCGCTCGCCCGGGCGAAGGAGTGTCGCAGCACCAGGTCCTCGGGCGGGTACCCGGTGATCATCATTTCGGGGAAGGCGACCAGGTCAGCTCCCGCAGCCAGCGCGGCGGCAGCCTCCGACCGGACGCGGGCTGCGTTACCCGCCAGGTCGCCGACGCACATGTTCACCTGTGCCAAGGCGATCCGGAATGGCAGTGATTCGCTGCCAGTTCCGGCTGCTGCGGCTGCTGGACGAGAAGCCATGGTCACATTCTGGTACATCGTGATGACGGCTTCGGTATGAGAACGATGTGCGCCGACGCTTCCTCGGCAGAATGTCCCGCACGCGGTACAACCGTTGGGCCTCCCTGAGCGTTGTGGGGGTGTGGACGTGTCGGGAGTGTGTTCAGCGAAAGTGAGCGGGTGGATGATTCACCCGGCCCAGCGGATGAGTCGCTTGCATCTGGTGGCAACAGCCCTGGTCATACTCGGCCTCCTGGCGACTGCTGCTGGCTGCACGTTCCCGAAGTCCGACGCAACGGCCACCCCGGTTGCCGCTGACAGTGACACCACAACGCCTGGTGATGTCGCTGCCGAGGCGCCGCCCGCCGTTATCAGCATCGACCCACCGCTGAACGGCAGCCTGTTCGCTCCGATGACCCCGATCGTCATCTCGGCCGGAAACGGCATGTTGACCAACGTCGTGGTCACCGGGGCGGACGGTGTCCCGGTTCTTGGCGCGCTGTCAGCCGACGGCAAGGTCTGGCAGGCAAGTGAACTGCTGCGCTACGGAACCACGTACAGCGTTGCGGCGACTGCCGCGAACGCGGCCGGTGTCGCCACCATGGCAAACGGAGCCATCACAACGGTGGCCCCGGACGACTTCGTCGCGGCCGACATTCTGCCGTTCGGCGAGATGACCAGCCTCGGGGTCGGAATGCCGATCGTGGTCAAGTTCAACGAGGACATCGAGAACCGGGCGGCAGTCGAGCGTCGGCTCATCGTCACCGCGACTCCACCGGTTGTGGGCCGCTGGCACTGGTTACCGACCGCGAGGTGCACTTCCGTCCCCAGGAGTACTGGGTGCCCGGCACGCACGTCGTGTTCGACGTCGGCATCTACGGAGTCAATGTCGGAGACGACATCTATGGCAAAGCCAACCGGCACATGGAGTTCGACATTCATGATTCGCTGGTTGCGCAGGTGGACAACAGCGACTTGACGATGCGCGTGTATCGCAACGGCGTTCTGGAACGTGAAATGCCGGTCTCGATGGGCAAGCCCGGCACCCTCACGCCCAGCGGAACCATGGTCGTCATGGGGCAGGACCGCACCTATGTCATGGACTCCTCTACGTACGGCGTCCCGATCGATGATCCGGAGGGCTACCGACTCGAGGTCGAATACGCCAGCCGGATCACCTTTTCCGGGATCTTCGTCCACGCCCCCCCTGGTCGGTCGGCGACCAAGGCCGCCGCAACGTCTCCCATGGCTGCATCAATGTGAATACCTCCAACGGCGCGTGGTTCTACGAGAACTTCGGTTGGGGCGACATAGTCCAGGTGACCGGCACGGCGCGGACCCTCGAACCCACCAACGGGCTCGGCGACTGGAACATCCCCTGGGAAGAGTGGATCCTCGGCTCCGCGCTGCGCTGATCGGACCCAGATCAGGTACGTAACTCGGCGGTAACACGGCGGCGGCACACTTGCCCTGATATGGATCGCCAGCAGGAGTTCGTGCTCCGCACTCTCGAAGAACGTGAGATCCGGTTCGTTCGGTTGTGGTTCACCGACGTCTTGGGCTACCTCAAGTCGGTAGCCGTCGCACCGGCCGAGATCGAGGCTGCCTTCGCCGAAGGCATCGGGTTCGACGGTTCAGCGGTCGAGGGTTTCGCCCGCGTCTTCGAGTCCGACATGCTGGCCAAACCTGATCCTGGAACCTTCCAGGTTCTGCCGTGGGCCAACGACTCCGGGCCGGACTCGGCGCGGATGTTCTGTGACATCACGATGCCCGACGGCTCGCCCTCCTGGGCTGATCCGCGCCATGTCCTGCGCCGGGCACTGTCCAAGGCGGCGGACATGGGATTCACCTTCTACACCCATCCTGAGATCGAGTTCTTCCTCCTCAGGGACCTGCCCAGCGACGGTAGTGCCCCGCAACCGGCAGACCACGGTGGCTACTTCGATCTGTCCACCCACGACGTGGCCCATGATTTCCGTCGCGAGGCGGTATTCGCCCTCGAAGCCATGGGTATCTCGGTCGAGTTCAGTCATCACGAGGTTGCTCCCGGCCAGCAGGAGATCGACCTGCGCTACGCAGATGCCCTGAGCATGGCCGACAACATCATGACGTTGCGCCACGTCGTAC
>JALZIX010000449.1 GCA_030860025.1 Actinomycetota bacterium | reverse complement strand
AGCTCGTCACGACGACGCACCATCTCGGGGTAGGCACCGATGCTCGCGGTGTTGAGGAACGGGATGCCGTTGACCTCGGCGACGTCAACGCGTACGGCCTCGCCCGTCACGACCCCGGTGACGACGTCGTCGAGGGACCGCACGCCGACGTCAGCGGCGAAGTGATTGAGCGTCCCCGCCGGAATGACAGCCAGCGGTAGGTCGTGCTCGATCGCGACGGCGGCCACGGCCGCGACCGTGCCATCGCCGCCGGCGACGCCCAGTGCCTTGGCCCGGGGTGCTGCCTCGTCGAGCAGGTCGGCCAGCACGCTGTCCGGGGTCAGCTCGATGATCTCGGCACCCGGGAACGCCGCCCGGATCTGGTCGGCGGTGGCTTCGGTGGCCCCACCGGAAGCTGGATTGATCGCGATCACCATGCCGGCGCCATCGGGAAGGGCCGGAGCCACCTGGGTCGTACGGACCAAGGCCGGCCGGGTGGGCCGGACCTTCCACCAGTGCTGAGAAGCCAGTGCCACGGTGGTGCCGATGGCGAATCCGGCCGCCACGTCGCCGGGGTAGTGCACACCGACGCGGATCCGGGAATACCCGACGGCCAGAGCCACGGGTGCGATGGCTGCTCCCACGAGCGGCGCTTCGAGGGCGACGCCAGTGGCGAATGCGGCAGCCGAGGACGAGTGCCCACTGGGGAAGGAGAAGGTACGTGGGGCTCGGCGCAGGGTGCGGGCGATCGGCCGGTCCGGATAGGCCACGGGCCGTACCCGTCGGAAGATCGGCTTGATCAGCCCATTGCTCATGGCGCTGCTGAACCACAGCGAGCCCAGCGCCCGCAGTGCGCCGCGTCGGGTCGGACCTTTCCGGATACCGAGCAGCAACGCGATAGCCAGCCAGATCTTTCCCTTGTTCGCAGCCTGGGAGAGCCAGGTGATGAAGCGGTCGGTGCGATTGTTGGGCAGGCCGTGGATGCTGGAGAAGAGTTGCAGGTCCAGCGGCTTCTTCTTGGGCGTCAGAGCATCCGGCAGCTTCGCCGCGAGCCCAGTCTGCTTGTTGGGCGTCAGCGCATCCGGCAACTTCTCCGTGAGCCCAGTCGGCAACGTGGGCGTGAGCGCTTCCGGCACGATCGTCTGACGTCGGGGCATCCGGCGAGCTTAGTGCGTAAGCCCCAGCGGTCTCAGGCCCGTTGCCGGGCGCGGAACGCCGCGACGCTACTTCGGCTGGAGCAGGTACCGGAGCAGAACCGCCTGGTCTGATTGCGCGAGGTGTCCACGTAGACGTCCTGACAGTCGACGGCGCTGCAGATGCCCAATCGTGCCCAGCCGTGGGCGGTCACCAGGAGCGTGATGCCGACCGCCACGGTTGTGGTGATCTGCTCGACTGCGGTGGACCGGTCGCGGCTGTAGTGGACGTGCAAGCGCCCGTCGTGATTGGTCACCCGAGGGCGCGGCGTGGACTTGGCCAGCAGCACGTTCAGCCGATCGATGACCGTCTGCTCGTCGTCGGCAGCGGCGACGGCTCGAACCATCTGCGACACGGCAGCGAGCTCATCGCGCTCGGACTGGCGAAGCGCAATTCGGGTTCCGGGCGTCAGCCATTCCTCGTGTGTGGTCAGGAACCCGTCGATCGCGCCGGGCTCGGTGACGTTCACATTGGCGAGGTCGATCGCCAACTCGGTGGAGGGTGAAGTGTAGGCCTCGTAATCCATTTGACTCCCTACGCCGACACATCTAAAGTGGCCCGCAGTAAGGATCTTACCGCAGTTTGCTCCCTACGCACCCCCCACCAGTCAAGGAAGTCTCATCGCCGAAGGAGGCGAACCATCATGCGTCAGTACCTCACCGTCTGGAGAATGCCCAGCGCGCCCACTCTGTTGCTGGCCGGGTTCGCCGGCCGGCTCCCGGCGTCCATGGTCCCGCTGGCGCTGCTCCTGCTGGTGGCCCAGCACTCCGGCTCGTACGCGATCGCCGGCGTCTCGGCAGCGACGTACGGGCTGTCGATCGCTGCTTTCGCTCCGATCTACGGCCGCGTCGTAGACCGTCGCGGTGCTGCCACGCTGCTGCGGGTAACAGCGACGCTGTTCCCCTTCCTGCTGACCGCCCTGGTCGCCACGGTGATCCTCGGCGCGCCGCTCTGGGCCGTACTGCTGGCCTGTGTCACCGCCGGCGCCGGCATGCCGCTGGTCTCCTCCACCGTGCGGGCCGTCTGGCAGCGGGTCACCGAAGGCAGCGCGGTACGGCAGGCCGCGTACGCCCTCGACGCGATCAGCGTGGAATTGGTCTTCGTCGCCGGGCCTGCTGTTGTCGCGATCCTGGTCGTCCTGACCTCGCCCATCGCCGCGATCGCGTTCGCCGCCGCTCTCTCATCGGCAGGTGCGCTGGTACTCGCCCGAAGCCCAGAGATCCGTAGATATGTGCCGGTCCCGCGCGCTCGCGGCCGACGCGGTCCAGTGCGCGCACCTGGCATGCCCCGCCTGTTGCTGTCGGGCACGGCGCTGATGTTCGGTATCGGCTGTCTCGAGGTCGGCGTCCCGGCGTTCGCCGACCGCTTGGGTTCGCCGAGCATGGCCGGCGTCCTGATTGCTGTGTGGTCCCTGGGCAGCGTGCTCGGTGGGCTGTGGTTCGGCGCCCGGCACCCCGGTATCGCGCTGAGCCGGCAGTACAGCTGGGCCCTGCTTGCCGTCGTCCTGGGCATGGTGCCGCTCGTCCTGGCCGACAACCTCCTGGTCCTCGGCGCGCTCCTCTTCCTGGGTGGCACGACCCTCGCTCCAACGATGACCGTGCAGAACTCACTGGTCTCCGTCCTCGTACCTGCCAGCGCGGCGACGGAGGCGTTCACCTGGACGTCCACGGTCGCCTTCGGTGCGAGCGCGGTCGGTGCCGGTGTGGCAGGTGTGGTCGTGGAGAGCACCTTCGGGGTTGCCGGAGCCCTGGCCTTAGCCGCGCTTTCCGCGGTCGGTGCTCTGGTGATCACCCTGCTTCCGGGTCGTTCTCGGCCGCGGGCTCGGTCGGCGCGCTCCGTGTACCCTCATGCCCCGGTAGCCCAGGGGCTCGCCGCTTGAGTTGCGGTGGCGGGCCCGACGGCTGCCGAGGAGGCTTCGCCTAGTCCGGTCTATGGCGCCGCACTGCTAATGCGGTTTGGGTTTATCGCCCATCCGGGGTTCAAATCCCCGAGCCTCCGCGTCTGATCCGGCGCCCTATACTCGGCCGGTCTAGGTACCAATGCGCCCGTAGCTCAACGGATAGAGCATCTGACTACGGATCAGAAGGTTGCGGGTTCGAATCCCTCCGGGCGCGCGCATGGTTGAGGCAGGTCAGAGGCCGGTTTCGCTCTT
>JALZIX010000444.1 GCA_030860025.1 Actinomycetota bacterium | reverse complement strand
TCGATCACCGCCTTGCATTCAGCAGTGCTCAGCTCGCGTGGATCGCGGCGGCCGGAGGAGGACAGGCAGTGCACGCAGGCCAGGTTGCAGGCGTACGTCAACTCCCAGGTCAGGCAGATCGGCGCGTGCAGGCCCAAGGCGAAATGGTCGACAAGTTTGTTCATGTACGCAGCTCGATCATCTGCGATTCGGCCAGACCAGCCAGCGCGCGCAGGATCGGCGCACGCTGCGAATCGGGCACAGCGCACCGCTCCAGGGCGGCATTCACTGACACCGAATCGGCCAGAGCACGAACGACATCGACGAGGATCGGCGCCTTGAGGAACGACAGCCGTCGCGTGCCGAAGTGATAGGCAAGTGCGCCGAATGGCTCGTCCCGCAGTTCCGCCTGGCGGTGAAGCTGGTAAGCCGTGTTGGCGTCGAAACCATGCGCGCCGACGTCCACCGTGGTCATCGGGATCAGTAGACGCCACACATGCCGTCGATGGAGACCTCCTCGACCAGACTCTCCGTCACGAGCTCGTCGGTCTCGTCACCGCGCTCGGTCTCCTCGGACTCGGCCGCGTTTGTAGTGTTCTCTTCCAGCACAGGGTCGCTCATCGCGCTCCTTCGAAGTCAGCCCGTCCGTCCGGTCAGGCTACGGCTGCGGCGACGATCGGACTACCCAATGCGAACTCCAGAACTCGAGTCAGCGCCGCTGGTCGCCGTGCGCCGGTCCGGTGACGCCAGAGTCGACGTGGCTGGCGGTACCGGAATAGCCGGCCTCCTTGGCACGGACGTATGAGGCCTCGATCTCAGCCTCCGCCTGGTCCCGACCCACCCAGATACCGGTTGCGACGGACTTGTGGGGCTCGAGCGCCTTATACACCTGAAAGAAGTGCTCGATCTCGCGCTTGTCGAACTCCGGTACGTGATGGACGTCGCGCATGTGCTCCATCCGCGGATCCGTCGCCGGGACGGCGAGCACCTTGTCGTCGCCGCCGGCCTCGTCCGACATCCGGAACATCCCGATCGCCCGGCAGGTGATCAGGCAACCGGGAAATGTCGGTTCGTCCAGGATCACCAGCGCATCGAGCGGGTCACCGTCCTGGCCGAGGGTGTCCTCGATGAACCCGTAGTCGGAGGGATAGTGCGTCGCGGTGAACAGCCGACGGTCGAGCTTGATCCGACCGGTTCGGTGGTCGTACTCGTACTTGTTCCGTACGCCCTTGGGGATCTCGATCGTTACGTCGAAGTTCACGCCTCATAGTGTGGCCCATTGTCTGGCCCCGAAGAGTCTGGCCGCGGAGAGGAGGAACGGATGCCCGCTACCCGCGCCGTGGTTACCCGGCCCAGTCGCCTGCGTTCGGCTCTGGTGATCCTGCTGTCGCTGGCCCTCGCTGCAGCGCTCGGAACCACGGCCGTTGTCCTGATCGACCGCGGATCCGAGCCCGGCCTACTCCAGCCCATTGTCGCGCTGCCCGAGCCCGTTCTTCCGGACCTCACCCTGCCGGCCCCGGCGCTGACCGACGACCTCGGCGACGAGCCGCTGCCCGACCCGGCGGTGCTAGCCACGGCGTTGGCTCCCGCACTGGCCGACCGCCGATTGGGCGGGCGGCTGCTGGCGAGGGTCGTCGATGTCACCGATGGTCAGATCCTGTTCGATTCCGGTGGCGACCAGCCCACGACGCCGGCCTCCAATCTCAAACTCCTGACCGCCTTCGCAGCCCTGACCACCTTGGACCCGGGCCTCAGGCTCCAGACCCGCGTAGTAGTCGGCGAAGCACCCGGACAGATCGTGCTGGTCGGCGGCGGAGACCCGACCTTGTCCCGTACCGCACCGTCATTGAGTTACCCCGAGGCGGCCACCGTCATCGATCTGGCCGAGCAGGTTCTCGACAAGTCCGGCGGTCAGATCACCGCGATCGTGGTCGACGGGTCGCTCTACACCGGCCCGACGGTGTCGCCGGAGTGGAGAACCGGTGATGCGCCGTCCACGTATGCCGCGCCGATCACTGCTGCCATGGTCGACGGTGGGCGCAGTTCTGCCGGCTCGCGTTCGCGCAGTTCCACTCCTGACCTCGACGCCGGAGCGGCGCTCGCGGCGGCGCTCGGGCTGCCTGACCTGCCGGTGATCGCAGGTGTGGCCCCGCCAACGGCCGAGCTCATCGCCGAGGTCGACTCCGCCCCGGTTTCCCGCCTGGTCGAGACCATGCTCGCGTTCTCCGACAACATGGTGGCCGAATCGCTGGCGCGCCAGGTGGCAATCGCACGAGGCAAGAGCGCGGACTTCGCCGGAGCCGCCGCCGCGGTGAGCGAGGCGGTGGCCGCGGCCGGATTGGACGTCACGGGCATGCAGATTTTAGACGGCAGCGGCTTGGCCGCCCAGAATTCGGTGACCCCAAAGCTGCTCACCGACCTGTTGCGGGCAGTCGCCATCGAGGACGCGGACCCGCGCCTCGCCGCAATCGCGAGCGGGCTTGCCGTGGCTGGCTACGACGGGACGCTGTTCGAGCGCTACGCGGGCGGTCCGGCCGTCGGGGCAGGTTCGGTACGGGCCAAATCCGGCACGCTCAACGGCGTGAACGCCCTGTCCGGGTACGTCGTCACCGCCGACGGGCGAGTGCTGGCCTTCGCGCTGATCGCCGACCAACTCCCGGCCGGGCCGCTGATCGGCGGTGAACCGGTGTTGGACGCGGTGGCCGGCATCCTGGCGGCCTGCGGCTGCCGGTGAGCGCCTGGTGAAGGAGATCGAGGTGTTCCCCGCGACGGCGGACCGCTTCGACGATGTCGCGCTCCTCCTCGGACCCGGGCCCGGTCGCGAGGAGACCGGAGCGTGCTGGTGCCTGTACTACCGGCTCTCATCGAGTGACTTCAACAAGCTCAAAGGCAAACAGCGACCCGAGTTCGTACGGAACCTGTGCGCGCAGGACTACGCGCCAGGGATGCTCGCCTACCTGGACGGGGTGCCGGTGGGCTGGTGTGCGATCGGTCCGCGCGCCGAGATGGAACGACTGGAGCGCTCGCGAACGATCCCGAAGGTGGACCAGCGGCCAGTTTGGAGTCTCGTGTGCTTCGTCGTGCGGCCCGGCTACCGCCGCCGCGGCGTGGCCCGCGCGTTGCTCGAGGCAGCGATCGGCTACGCCCGCAGCCGTGCCGTCGTTGCGCTGGAGTCCTACGCGGTCGAGACCAGTGGCGCCCGGATCCGCGGAACCTCGGCCTACGTCGGCACGACCAAGCTCTTCGAGGAAGCCGGGTTCACCAGGATCCTGGAAACCCAGGGCCGCAGCGGCGGACTGCCGCGCTGGCTCATGCGGCTGGAATTGAGCTAACGGAATCGACCGGAATGTGCGTCCGCGGGCACGGGTACCGTGGGCGCCATGGTGACTTCCAGGTGAGCGACTCGCCATCACTCGTCGACTGGGGCCTTGCCGGTCGTACCGCTCGACGCCTCGTACGCGCCAGCCCAGAGGTCACTGCCGAAGAGGCCGCCGAGGTGGTCAAGCAATTGCTCGAGCTCAGCGACGAGGCCGAAAGCCATGTTCGCGCGCTGACCCGGCTGACTCCGCAGACGAGCGCCGTCCCAGCGGTGCGCATCGTGGACCGTGCCGCGTGGATCGACGTCAACATCGCCGGCATGGCCGAGCTGATCACCCCGCTGGCCGAGCGCCTGGTCGAGAACAAGGAGAAACCCTCGAACGCGCTGGCCGTCGCCATCGGCTCGCGGGTCACCGGCGCCCAGGCCGGCGCCGTCCTCTCCTTCGTCGCCTCCCGGGTCCTGGGTCAGTACGAGGTCTTCGGCAGCGGCGGGGAACTGCTGCTCGTTGCCCCCAACATCGTCGAGGCCGAACGCAAGCTCGGCGTGGATCCGCGCGACTTCCGCCTGTGGGTCTGCCTACACGAGGGGACCCACCGCCTCCAGTTCACCGCCGTTCCGTGGCTGGAGCGCTACCTCAAGGAGCAGATCGGGGCGTTCATCGATGCCACCGACACCTCCGCGGACGCCGTGCGTGAGCAGCTCGGGGAGCTGGTCCGCAGCATCGCCTACGCCGTACGACCGGGGGCCTCGAATGACGACGAGCCGCCGAGCGAGGGTCTGCTCGCGCTGATCAAGAACCCTGTGCAGCGGGAGATCCTGGACCGGATGACCGCGATGATGAGCCTGATCGAGGGGCACGCCGAGTACGTCATGGACGAGGTCGGGCCGGACGTGGTGCCCTCGGTTGCCTCCATCCGCAAGCGCTTCAACCAGCGCCGCCGGGGTCGCAGCACCCTCGACCGGATCCTCCGCCGGCTGCTGGGTCTCGAGGCGAAGATGCAGCAGTACGCCCAGGGACGACACTTCGTCAGCGGCGTCGTCGACGAGGTCGGCATCGACGGGTTCAACGCGGTGTGGGCCGGACCCGACACGCTCCCGACGATCGACGAGCTGCTCGACCCAACCGCCTGGGTCGCGCGGGTGCATGGACCCCGTCCGGCGCTCACCTCCTGACCGCTGGCTGCCTGCTAGCCGCCCGTCTACCGAGCTCCGCAGATGGCCGGACCACCCGCCGCAGTCGCTGCGATCCGCCGTGCGGTGCGGGCCAGCATCTCCACGGTCCACTTCCCGGTCCGCGTCGCCGCGAGCGGCGGTGCCGACTCCCTCGCGCTAGCCGCCGCCGTCAGCTTCGTCGCCCGTCGTGACGGGTTCGGACCGGTTGCTGGGGTCACGGTTGACCATGGGCTGCAACCCGATTCGGCCGAGCGCGCACAGACAACGGCGAAGATCCTCACCGAGCTGGGCCTCGACCCGGTCCACATCGTCAGGGTCACGGTCGGGACCGAGGGCGGCCCGGAAGCGGCCGCCCGTACGGCCCGGTACACCGCACTACGACGCAATCTGATCCTCAACGGCGGGTGTGTGGCGCTTGGCCACACCCGCGACGACCAGGCCGAGACCGTGCTGCTCGGCCTCGGCCGCGGATCGGGCCCGCGATCGATCGCCGGCATGCAGACGTACCGGGAAGTCTGGTGGCGACCGTTCCTCGACATCCCACGGGCCACGACCGTGCAGGCTTGTGAGGCACTGGGTTTGCCGATCTGGGAGGACCCGCACAACCACGATCCGGCCTATCGTCGCGTGCGCCTCCGGCAGGAGGTGATGCCGCTCCTCGATGACGTGCTCGGCGGGGGTACGTCGGCGGCCTTGGCCCGCACGGCGAGTCTGCTGCGTGAGGATCTCGACGCGTTGGACAGCATCGCCCGGATTTGGCAGGCCGAGCACCACGCAACGGGGGTGATCCTTCCGGTTTCTGGACTGGCCGAGCTGCCTGGCGCACTGCGAGTCCGAGTGCTGCGGCTGTGGTTGGTCAGCCGGTCCGTACCCGATCTCAGCTCCGTCCATCTCGAGGAGGTGGCCCGGCTGATCACCGACTGGCACGGCCAGGGGCCGGTGGCCCTGCCGGGCGGGTTCAGCCTCAGCCGGACGTCTGGCACGCTCACGTTGAAAGGCCTGACCCCACCTCACTACCAACGGGAGCCCTGAGTGGCCACAGTCGTCATCAGCGGGCAGACCGCCGACGAGATCAGTCCGCGTGCCACCGGCGTCTACGGCGACGACATCGAGAGGGTGTTGGTCAGCGAGGCGCAGATTGCGGCTCGGATCGCCGAGTTGGCCGCTGAAGTGGCCGCGGACTACGCCGATCGCGAGGTTCTGCTCGTTGGCGTACTCAAGGGTGCCGTGCTCTTCATGTCGGACTTCGCGCGGGCGCTGCCCCGACCATCACAGATGGAGTTCATGGCCGTCTCCTCGTACGGGTCGGCGACCAGTTCCTCCGGCGTCGTGCGGATCCTCAAGGATCTGGACCGTGACATCTCCGACCGGCACGTCTTGATCATCGAGGACATCGTCGACTCGGGCCTGACGCTGTCCTGGCTGATGAAAAACCTGGAGTCCCGCCGGCCGGCCTCTCTGGAGGTGTGCACGCTGCTGCGCAAGCCAGACGCAGTGAAGGTCGATGTCCGGGTCCGATACGTCGGATTCGACATCCCCAACGAGTTCGTCGTCGGGTACGGACTGGACTATGCCGAGCGCTACCGCGAGCTGCCCTTCATCGGGACTTTGGGTCCCCAGGTTTACACCGCCTGCTGAACCCGGCGCCGGTTGGTTGCCTACGCCGGAACGTGGGACGTTCGTCGAGCGTTGGTCAAGCACGAGCAACAGGGCTTCTGCGCTGTGCGGGGTAGAGTTCTCGACGCGGTAGGGGTCAGGAAATCACTGGGCCCCACAGCGTCGGGTCGCGGCGCGGTACGAGCCTTCGGGCTAACAAGAGCAGGAGGGACGCCGACCCCGATCCATCCTCGGGTCCGGCATCGCGATGGAACGTAAACGACTGATCAGGTCGCCGTGGTTGTGGGTAGGTCTTGCCATCCTCCTGTTCTTCGTTGTGCAGCCGCTGTTCGGTGGCGGCGGGGATTACACCGAGGTCAAGACCTCGGTCGCGCTGGAGCAGTTGTCCTCGGGCAACGTTTCCGAAGCGATCATCAATGACAAGGAACAGACCCTCGACCTGACGTTGGACAACGCGGTCGACGGAGCGACCAAGATCACCGCCTCCTATCCGCTGGAGGCCTCCGACGAAGTATTCGCCCTGATCCAAGACGCTGAGAGCTCGGGTTCGGCGTTCGACACCACGGTGAGCCAGGACAACATCTTCGTCTCGATCCTGCTCAGCCTGCTCCCGTTCGTACTGCTCATCTTCCTGTTGTTCTGGTTCATGAACTCCCAGGCCGGTGGCGGGCGTGGAGTCATGAGCTTCGGCAAGTCCAAGGCCAAGCTCGTCAGCAAGGAAACCCCGAAGACGACCTTCGTCGACGTGGCGGGCGCGGACGAGGCAATCGAGGAACTCGAAGAGATCAAAGATTTCCTCGAAGCCCCGGCGAAATTCCAGGCCGTGGGAGCCAAGATCCCCAAGGGCGTGCTGCTGTTCGGTCCGCCCGGGACCGGCAAGACCCTGCTCGCCCGTGCGGTGGCCGGCGAGGCCGGCGTCCCGTTCTACTCGATCTCGGGCTCGGACTTCGTCGAGATGTTCGTCGGCGTCGGTGCCTCGCGCGTCCGTGACCTCTTCGAGCAGGCCAAGGCCAACGCCCCAGCGATCATCTTCATCGACGAGATCGACGCCGTCGGCCGCCACCGGGGTGCCGGCATGGGTGGCGGGCACGACGAACGTGAGCAGACCCTGAACCAGATGCTGGTCGAGATGGACGGCTTCGATGTCCGCGGCGGCGTCATCATGATCGCCGCCACCAACCGGCCCGACATCCTCGACCCGGCGCTGCTGCGGCCCGGTCGCTTCGATCGGCAGATCGCCGTTGACCGTCCTGACCTGGAAGGGCGCAAGGCGATCCTCCAGGTCCATGCCAAGGGCAAGCCGTTCGCGGCTGGGGTCGACCTGGACACCGTCGCCCGCCGTACGCCCGGCTTCACCGGCGCGGACCTGGCCAACGTGATCAACGAGGCGGCGCTGCTGACCGCTCGGAACAACCAGACGACCATCAGCGACTACTTCCTCGAGGAAGCGATCGACCGTGTCATCGCGGGACCAGAGCGCAAGACCCGCGCCATGAGCGAGAAGGAAAAGAAGGTCACCGCCTACCACGAGGCCGGGCACGCGCTGGTAGCGCACGCATTGCCCAACCTCGACCCGGTACACAAGGTGACGATCCTTCCCCGTGGTCGCTCACTGGGACACACACTCGTACTGCCGACTGAGGACAAGTACACCCAGACCCGTTCGGAGATGATCGACACGCTCGCCTATGCCTTGGGCGGACGGGCGGCCGAGGAACTCGTCTTCCACGAGCCGACCACCGGTGCCGGCGACGACATCGACAAGGCCACGAAGCTGGCTCGGGCGATGGTTGTCGAGTACGGCATGAGCGCGAAGTTGGGTGCGGTGAAGTACGGTTCGGGCGACGCGGAGCCGTTCATGGGCCGCGATATGGGCCATGCCCGCGAGTACTCCGACGCGGTCGCCGCTGACATCGACGCCGAGATCCGCGCCCTGATCGAGCTTGCCCACGACGAGGCCTGGGACATCCTGGTCGAATACCGCACCGTCCTGGACAACCTCGTGCTCGAGTTGATGGACAAGGAGACCCTGACCCGGGAGGACCTGGCGCGGATCGCCGAAGGCGTGTCCAAGCGCCCTTCCATGGCCCCGTACGAGGGCTTCGGCAGGCGCGCCCCGTCCGACCTGCCGCCGGTCCTGACCCCGGCGGAGCGCGCCACCCTCAACGTCTCGGGCAACGGTCACCGCGCTGCAGAACTGGGCACGGACAAAAGGGATGAAGCCACCTCGTCTGCCGGATCGCGGGAGTGAGCTCGGCCGCCGCGGGCTCTGCGTTCGATCAAGGGTCGGCGTTCGATCAAGGGTCGGCGTTCGATCAGGCGCCGGGGTTCGATCAGGCGCCGGGGTTCGATCAGGCGCGGGTCGAGGCTGCCATCACTGAACTGCTCATCGCGGTCGGTGAGGATCCGACCCGCCCGGGATTGATCGACACTCCGCGGCGAGTGGCTGGTGCTTACCGCGAGATGTTCGCCGGACTACACCAGATGCCCGAGGACATCCTGACGACGACGTTCGACGAGAACCACGACGAGATGGTGATCGTCCGCAACATCGAGCTCTACAGCGTTTGCGAGCATCATCTGGCGCCCTTCCACGGTGTGGCGCACGTCGCGTACGTACCGAACACCTCGGGCGAAATCACCGGGTTGTCCAAACTCGCCCGCCTGGTTGACCTCTACGCACGTCGGCCGCAGGTGCAGGAGCGGCTCACGTCTCAGGTCGCCGACGCGGTCGTGGAGCGGCTCAAGCCGCGAGGCGCGATGGTGGTGATGGAATGCGAACACTTGTGCATGTCGATGCGCGGGGTCCGCAAGCCCGGATCGCGGACCGTCACGTCGGCGGTACGGGGGATTCTCAAAACCAGCCAGCCAACGCGCGCCGAGGCGATGAGCCTCATCATCGGGCGCTAGTGCGCTCGCGGCCCCGCCCCGTCAGTTTGCCCGCCCCGGATCGTTGTCTGGTGATGGGCATCCTCAACGTGACGCCCGATTCCTTCTCCGACGGCGGCCGCTTCTCCGGTGTCTCGGAGGCCGTGCAGCACGGTCTGGCCATGGCTGCGACGGGTGCCGATGTCGTGGACGTGGGCGGCGAATCCACCCGCCCGGGCGCCGAACGCATCCCGGCCGAGGAAGAGATCCAGCGGATCCTGCCGGTCATCTCGAAACTCGCCGCTGCGGGTGTTTGCACCACCATCGACACCACTCGAGCAGACGTGGCACGCGTGGCGCTGCAGGCCGGAGCGGCGGGCGTCAACGACGTCAGCGGGGGGCTCGCCGACCCGAGCATGGCCCGGCTGGTGGCGGAGGCGGGCTGCCCGTGGGTGCTCATGCACTGGCGCGGTCACAGCCGCGACATGGCCACCCTCGCGACGTACGACGACGTGGTGACCGACGTCCGGAACGAACTCCGGTGCCGCCTCGACGCGGCTCTTGCAGCGGGGGTAGCCGCCGAACAGTTGATCCTCGATCCCGGGCTGGGCTTCGCGAAGACCGCGGAGCACAACTGGGCATTGCTGGATCGCCTCGACGTACTGCTCGACCTCGGGCTGCCGGTCCTGATCGGCGCCTCGCGTAAGGCGTTCCTGGGCGCGTTGTTGGCCGATGGCGACGCAGTGCCGCGGCCACCGGATAAACGCGACGATGCCACCGCCGCCATCACAGCGCTGGTCGCCGAGCTCGGTGTATGGGGCGTCCGGGTGCATGAGCCGGCCGCCAATCGAGATGCGGCGCGGGTCGTTGCCGCAGCGCTGCGCGCTCGGACGCAGGCAGTCGGGCGATGACTGACCGGATAAGCCTGCGCGGCCTGCGGGCGCGCGGCCACCACGGTGTGTTCGAACACGAGCGGCGCGACGGTCAGGACTTCGTCATCGATGTCGTCCTGGCAGTGGATACCCGGCCGGCCGGGCAGTCTGATGACGTGCAGGACACGGTTCATTACGGGGTGTTGGCCGAGGAGCTAGCCGCTGATGTGGCCAGGGATCCGCTCGATCTCATCGAGGCTCTGGCGCAGCGCCTCGCCGATCGCTGCCTGATCGATCCCCGGGTCGAGGAGGTGGAGGTGACCGTGCACAAACCCCAAGCGCCGGTCACCGTCCCGGTCGCGGACGTGGCCGTGACCATCACGCGCCGCCGCCCATGAGCAGGGCCTACCTTTTCGCCGTTATGCGCATAACGGTCACAAATCGAGGCAATTTTCCGCCATTATGCGCATAACGGCGAGTGGGATGGACGGGATGTCACGGGCCGTGTTGTCGATCGGGTCGAACATGGGCGATCGGATCGAGTACCTGCGCGCCGCGGTTGCTGGCCTGGAGCAGTACGTCGAGGGCCCCGATGCGGTCTCACCCGTTTACGAGACGCCGCCGTGGGGCGGTGTCGAGCAGCCGCCGTACCTGAATGCGGTGGTGGTGGTGACGGGAGAACGGTCACCCGGGCAATGGTTGGAGCTCGCCCACGTCATCGAGCAGGCGGCCGGCCGTACCCGCGAGATCCGTTGGGGTTCCAGAACACTGGACATAGACATCATCGTGGTCGACGACGTCCGGTCGGACGATCCGGCATTGACGCTGCCCCATCCGCATGCCCACGAACGTGCGTTCGTACTCGTTCCTTGGCTGGACGTCGATCCGGAAGCGAACCTGGCTGGCCACGGTCGAGTCGCCACACTCGTGTCCACAATGGACACTTCGGAGCTCCATCGCGTGGGCTCGCTGGAGTCGGCGCGGTGACCGCTACCAAGGCGCGCGACCTGGCGGCCATCGGCGTAGCCGTGGCAGTGGTCACGTTCCTGCTGGTGCGACAGTTCTACGGGTCGCTGCCGCCGTTGCAGTGGTATCTGTCGGTCTCCCTCGGCGTCCTAGGCATCGCCGAGCTCATGATCGCCCGGGTGCTGCACGAGCGGATCCGAGGCGAGGCGGGTCTGCCACCGGTGGAAGCGCTCATGGCGGCGCGTGCTGCGGCCCTGGCCAAAGCCAGCGCAGTGGCTGGGTCCGGGTTTGTCGGCCTGTGGCTCGGGGTTCTCGCATACACGCTGCCGAACATGGACTTTCTGGCCGCTGCTGGAAGCGACACGGTGACCGGCGTGATCGGCGTGCTGTCCTCGGCCTTGCTGGTCACCGGCGCGCTGGTCCTGGAGAACGCCTGCCGCACGCCACCACCACCCAGAGACCGAAACCAACGGTGATCTTGACGAAAATGTCAGTTCAGGCCCCAGAAAGTGCCCGCGAACCGACATTTTCGTCAAGATCACGGCGAATGTGGCCTGACCCGTAGCGTGCTCCGGATGGGTCCGCGGGTTGCTGTCACTGCGATCTTCTTCCTCAACGGCGCGTCGTTCAGTTCCTGGTACTCGCGGCTGCCGGCGATCCAGGAGCGCCTGGACCTTGGACCCGGCGCAGTGGGCCTTGCCCTGCTGGGGGCGCCGCTGGGGTTGCTCATCGCCCAGCCTGCGGTCGGTGCGATCATCGCCAGACGAGGTTCTCGACCGTTGGTCGCCGCCGCACCGCTGTATCTCGGCGCAGTGATCCTGCCTGGGCTTGCCTCCAATCTGTTGACCCTGTTCGCCGCCGTCACGCTCGTCGGTGCGGCCAACGGCGCGATGGACATCGCCATGAATGCCCAGGGCCTTGCCGTGGAACGAACAGTCGAGCGGCGGCTGTTCAGCTCCCTGCACGCCGCCTTCTCCTTCGGCGCCTTGGCCGGTGCTGTTCTGGCCGGACTGGTGGCCGGTCTCGGCGTGGAGCCGTTGCCCCACCTGGCCGGAACTGCCGTGCTTGGCGCCCTCGCCTCCCTGGCGATCATTCCCGGGCTGCTGCACGATCGGCCCGAAGGCGATCGGCTCGGGCCGCGATTTGCCAGGCCGAGTCGCCGGCTCGCGCTCTACGCGGCGATCGCCTTCTGCGCCCTGCTGGCAGAAGGCGCGGTCTTCGACTGGAGCGGTATCTATCTGGCCACCGAGCAGGGAGCCAGCGAAGGGCTGGCACCGCTCGGCCTTGCCGCGTTCTCACTCACGATGGGGTTCGGCCGCCTCCTCGCCGACCCGGCCGCGAATCGGTACGGGGATGCCCCGGTGGTCCGAGCCGGAGCGGTGGCTGCCACCGGCGGGCTGGGGTTGGCCCTCGCGACGTCCGCCGTCGCCCCGGCACTCGCCGGGTTCGCGCTGATGGGCCTGGGCCTAGCCGCGTTGTTCCCGCTCACCCTGCGCGCCGCCGGCCGCAATGCACCGACTGCCGGTCCCGACCTGGCGGCCGTCTCCAGCCTTGGCTATCTCGGATTCTTGCTCGGGCCGCCCACGATCGGTGCACTCGCCGAGTAGACGAGCCTTCGAGCTGCGCTGCTACTCGTCTGCGGCGTCTGCATCCTGATCGGGATTCTGGCGGCACGGATCGATGCCCACTCTCGATCCGTGAACTAGACAGCTCCGGCAGTCTCCGGGACTGCGCCGTCGACCGAGCGGCGAAGCGCGGAGTGCAGGGACTCGGGCGTTAGCACACCGAGGAACCGGCCGCCGTCGAGCACTGCGACCCAACCCGCATCGAGTTGCAACATCTGCGAGAACGCAGACTTCAGAGACGCGTCGGCAGGCACCCACGCCTCCATCCGACGGCCGTTCTGCACGACCGTTCCTGAGCCTTGCGCGCGGTCATGGGAGATCCACCCATGCAGATTCTCGTCGCCGTCCAGCACGACTGCCCAGCGCGCGTCAGCCCGGTCGAGGACGGCTCGAGCGTCGGCCAGGGAGTCGTCGACGTGTACGACCGGCGGGTGTTCGAGGTCCTCGAGATCGATGTCGGTGACTGCCAGGCGCTTGAGCCCACGGTCGGCGCCCACGAAATCGGCGACGAATTCGGTGGCCGGCTTGCCGAGAATCTCTGCCGGGCTAGCGAACTGCTCCACGTTGCCGCCTTCGCTCATTACCGCAATGCGGTCCCCGAGCCGTACGGCTTCCTCGATGTCGTGGGTGACGAACACGATCGTCTTGCGCACGGTGGCTTGCAGGCGCAAGAACTCCGACTGCAGACGCTCCCGTACGACTGGGTCGACCGCAGAAAAGGGCTCGTCCATCAACAGCACAGGGGGATCGGCAGCCAGCGCACGGGCCACGCCGGCACGTTGCCGTTGTCCGCCGGAGAGTTGGTGTGGGTAGCGGTCACCGTAGGTCTTGGGATCTAGCCCGACCGTACTGAGCAGTTCCTCGACCCGGTCGGTGATCTTCTGCTTGTCCCAGCCCAGCAGTCTGGGAACGGTGGCAACGTTGTTGCGGATCGTCTGATGCGGGAACAGGCCGACATTCTGGATCACGTAGCCGATCCGGCGGCGCAACTGGTGTGGATCAACCGTGGTCACGTCCTCCCCGCCGAGCAAGATCCGACCAGTCGTCGGCTCGATGATCCGGTTGATCATCTTCATGGTCGTGGTCTTGCCGCAGCCGGACGGACCCACGAGGACCGACAGTTCACCCGCCGCGAAGTGCAGGTTCACCTCACGTACGCCGACGCTCCCGTCGGGGAAGGTCTTGCTGACCCCTTCGAGGTCGATCGGCTCGGCCGGGGTCTCCGACTGGGCTGTAGCGTCCACGTGTGGCCTTCCTGCTGGGCACTCTTCGATGAGGGATGCTGCGGTACTCGCGGTCGAGAGCGCGCCGAATCCGTGGATCAACTTCGGTTATCTGGCCGACAACTGGGACCGCATTCTTCCCTATCTCGGGCAACACATCCGGCTCACCTTGATATCGGTTCTGATCGGGACGGTCATCGCCTTGCCGTTGGCTGTCCTTGCCCGCCGGGTGCGTTTCATGGCTGCACCGATCCTCGGCCTGTCCACCCTGCTCTACACGATTCCGTCGCTGGCCATGTTCGCCTTCATCGCACCGTTCACCGGGCTCTCCCCGACGACGGTGATCATCGGGCTGGTTCTCTACTCGCTGGTGATCCTGGTCCGAAACTTCCTGGCCGGGTTGCAAGCGGTGCCCGATGACGTTCGGGAGGCTGCCCGGGGCATGGGGTACGGGCCGGTGCGGATGTTCTTCAAGGTCGAGGTACCACTGGCTCTTCCCTCGTTCATGACCGGCCTGCGGGTGGCAACGGTCTCGACCGTCGCCCTGGTCACGGTCGGGGTCATCGTGGGCCAGGGAGGCCTCGGCCAACTCATCATCGTCGAGGGCTTCCGACGCAACTACTTCAAGGCCCCGATCGTCTACGGGACGCTGCTCTGCGTCCTGCTGGCGCTCCTCTTCGATCAACTGCTCGCCTTCGCCGAAC
>JALZIX010000424.1 GCA_030860025.1 Actinomycetota bacterium | reverse complement strand
GCGGCGGGGTATCCGCTCGGTGGAGATCCGTAGCCGCCCTGCGCCGGGGGACCGTAGCCGCCCTGCGCCGCGGGACCGTAGCCGCCCTGCGCCGCGGGACCGTAGCCGCCCTGCGCCGGAGGGCTGTAGCCACCCTGCGCCGGAGGGCTGTTCCCGCCCTGTGGCGGTGTCCCCGGCCCGCCGGTCGAGGGCACGCCCCCGGTTTCTGTCTGCGGATTCTGGTGCGGGTCACTGCCCGGCCCGTACGGAGGTTGAGTCATCGGTCGTCCCCGCTCGTCGGGTTGTCGCCGCCCTGGTGAGGCTGCAGCCTCAGGCGTCTGGCCAAATGTCCACACAGAAGCGCTGCGCGACTTCATCCTCCGTCAGGCGATCACCGCAGGTGAAGGCATAGTCGAAGAACGCTTGCAGCGACTCCGGTGGAGTCGGGTTGTTGACGTCCGGTCCCGCAGTGGCGGTGTAGAGGTCATCGCAGGCCTGCATGTCGCCGGCGAAGCACGACTGGGCCAAAGCGTCCACGTTTGGGTCGCCGCTACCAGTGGGTGCCGGCGAGCCTGCCGGTGGCGGCGGGCCCACCTCCGGTGTGGGCTCGGAAGGATCACTCGTCTCCTCCGTGGTTTCCTCCGTGGTCTCCTCCGTGGTCTCCTCGGTCGTCGCCTCGGAGGTGGTCGTCACCGCAGATGTCGTGGCAGCTACGTCTGTCGGCGTGTCGTCCTTGAGGAGGAAGAACAAGACCACGCCGCCGGCCACCAAGAGCAAGACCAGACCGCCGATGATCCACGGGAGTGGCGAAGGCTTGCCTGGTGGCGGTCCCGCTGGGCCGCCGTAGCCCGGGTAGCCCGCAGGCTGCTGGCCCCACTGTGCAGCCGGGTCGCCGTACCCGCCCTGGGTTTGCGGGAACTGCTCGGTCGGCTGATATCCGCCCGGCTGCCCCCCGTAGGCCGGCTGGCCGTACTGCTGGGTCGGATCTGGGCTACCTCCCCATCCACTCTGCGAACCGCCGGAGCCCGGCTGCCCGCCTTGCGGGTTGTACCCGCCAGCGCCCGATGAGGGATATCCGCCGGTGGGCGGTTGGTTAGGAGGGAATGACACGCGCGAGACCGTACCCCATCGGGGGCGTCCTTTCTTGAGTCAATCGTTGAGTTTTGCTCACTGACAGAGGGAAACGGTTGGCCTATGGGAACATCGACACGCAGAGCCCGGTGACCTCTTCCTCGGGGATGCGCTCGCCACACGTATTGCCGTAGTCCTCGTATGCCGAATCGATCGGGGAATCGAAGAACAGGTCGTCGCAGGCGGTCATGTCGCCTTCGAAACAGGATTCAGCCAGAGCGTCCAGCGCGGGATCGGTGCCAAGGCCGTCCGGGGGAGCCGGATCGTTGCTTTCAATGGGTTCGCCGCCACCGCCGCCGGTGTCCTCGGTAGGCGGTGGCTCTTCAGTCGGCCCATCGTCGGTGGTGGTCTCGCCCGGCTCGGTGGTGGTTGCCGTCGTGCTGGGCTCGTCATCGTTGTTGAGCAGCAGGAACGCGGTGACGCCACCGCCGATGAGGAGCACGGCGGCCACGATCGCGGCAATGATCACGTTGGTGTTGTTCTTTTTCGGCGGCTGTCCGTAGCCGCCGCCGCCCGGGTAACCGCCCGGCTGGCCGAATCCCTGACTCGGGTCGTAGCCCTGACCAGGGCCGGGCTGGCCATAGCCCTGCCCCGGGCCCTGCTGGCCGTACCCCGGGCCGCCCTGCTGGCCGTACCCCGGGGCTCCCGGCTGGCCATGACCCGGGGCTCCCTGCTGGCCGTAACCCTGATTCGGGTCGTAGCCACCACCCTGGTTAGGGTCGTAGCCGCCCTGGCCGTATGGGGGCTGACTCATCTGGCTCTCCGATCTGAAACAGGTCCACGAGACGTGCGGGCAACGAGGTGCCGGGCGTCACGATAGACGGTCAACCAGGCGCGTGCGTGTCCGGTATCTCGGCGTTGCCCCTCGTGCCCTTCACTACAGTCGAGTGGGTCCAGCCCGAGCTTGCCTGAGGAGTGATAGTGGTCGAGCGCACGGTCGTACAACCGCCGGATTCCGAACGCCCGGACGTCCGAATCGAGCGTGATTCGATGGGTGACGTAGCCGTACCGGCGCACGCGAAGTACCGGGCCCAGACCCAACGCGCGGTAGACAACTTCCCAGTCTCGGGCCAGTCCATCGATCGGCAACTGATCGGTGCCCTCGCCTCGATCAAGGGTGCCAGTGCGGCGCTGCGCGGTAAGGCGGGTCGCCTCGATGACGCAAAGGCGACGGCGATCCACGACGCGGCGGCCGAGGTGGCCATGGGGAACTGGGACGCTCACTTCCCCATCGACGTCTTCCAGACCGGCTCCGGCACGTCGTCGAACATGAACGCCAACGAGGTCATCGCGACGCTGGCTGCCGAGAAGCTAGGCGAGGGCGCCTCGGTCCATCCCAACGACGACGTCAACGACCCGTTCTCCTCCAACGACCAGTTCCCGGCGGCGATCCACATCGCCGCCACCCGGTCCATCGTGCGATCGCTGATCCCGGCGCTCGAGCATCTGGAGGCATCTCTGTCGGGCAAGGCGGCGGAGTTCGCCTCGGTCGTCAAGTCGGGACGCACCCATCTGATGGATGCCACCCCGGTGACGCTCGGGCAGGAGTTCGGCGGTTATGCCGCGAGCGTGCGTTTCGGGGTCGAGCGGCTGCGGGATGCCTTGCCCCGGATCGGTGAACTTCCCCTCGGAGGCACCGCCGTGGGCACCGGCATCAACGCGCCTGCCGGCTTCGGCGGCGAGGTCATCGCGAAACTGGCCGAGGACATGGACCTCCCCCTCAGCGAGGCTCGGGACCACTTCGAGGCTCAGGCCTCCCGTGACGCGCTCGTTGAGGCGTCAGGGGTGCTGCGGGTGATCGCAATCTCGCTGTACAAGATGGCCAACGACCTGCGCTGGATGGGCTCTGGTCCCCGGGCCGGCCTCGGTGAGATCCGCCTCCCGGACCTACAGCCGGGTTCCTCGATCATGCCCGGCAAGGTCAACCCGGTCATCCCGGAGGCGGTCTGCCAGGTGGTTGCCCAGGTGATCGGCAACGACGCCGCGGTGGCGTTTGGTGGAGCGGCAGGCAACTTCGAGCTGAACGTCATGCTTCCGGTCATCGCCCGCAACCTGCTCGAGTCGATCCGGTTGCTGTCCAACATCTCCCGGCTGTTCGCCGACCGGTGCATCGACGGGATCGAGGCCGACGTCGAGCGCTGCCGCGAGTTCGCCGAGTCTTCGCCGTCCATCGTCACTCCGCTGAACCACTACATCGGGTACGACGAGGCGGCCAAGGTAGTCAAACAGTCCTTGGCCGAGCGCAAGACGATCCGGCAGGTCGTCCTCGACCGTGGCTATGTCGCAGCCGGCAAGCTCACCGAAGAACAGCTCGACGCCGCGCTCGACGTCCTTTCTATGACCCACCCCTGAGCCTGGCCATTCACCAGGAGCACACCCGTTGGACCGTGCATGACGGCCGCGGACAGATGGCTGACCACGGCCGGCCTGCGCAGTCTGGAGAGGGTTGCCTCGATCATGCCCCTGTGGTCGATCTCGCTCGGCGCGGTTCATGTGACGCGAAATCCGCCGGCAAAGAGTGACTCCGATCGCAACCCTGATATGTCACGTGTGCCGGCTGGACCCGTCCGAAGTGACGGAGGTCGACGGAGTCCGGGTCACGACTGCGACAAGGACGATCCTCGACCTCGGGCGATTGACCGGATTCGTGCCGGCGCTCATCGCAGCCGACGCCGCGCTGAACCGGCTCATGACGACCACGGATCTCCTTTCGGCCGGACTTGATGACATGAGCGGGACGCGCGGTTGCCGCAACGCCGCGCGAGTCATCGCATTCG
>JALZIX010000385.1 GCA_030860025.1 Actinomycetota bacterium | reverse complement strand
CCGGGCCGCGATGTGGGCAACCTGCTCGCCGACTTCGGGCACACGCTGCCCGCCCGGGTCGACCCGCCAGTGAGCCAGGGCGAGCGCAATCCCTTCGCCCAACTTGCCTCGCGGCGCGGGCCAACCGGCCGTGGCCGCGGCCGGGCTGCGGCTCTGGCGCCGCTGTCGGTGTGGCGGATGACATCGGAGCAGACCCCGGTGGTGTGGCCGCTGATCGCCAGCAACGGGCTACCACCGACGGGGGCGCAGATGGGCATCGATCTGCTGTCCGGTGGCGCGTTCTACTGCGACCCGATCGGCTGGGTCACCAACGACGAGATCCCGGTGACCAACCCCAACGTGGTGGTCTTCGGCAAACCTGGCCGTGGCAAGTCCGCCACGGTCAAGGCCTTTTGCGTACGGATGCTCGCGTTCGGCTATCGAACGCTGATCTTGGGTGACACGAAGGACGAGTACGAACCCATGTGCCGAGCCTTCGGGGTGGAGCCGTTCGTCATCGGGCACGGCCTACCGGCTCGGGTCAATCCGCTGGCCTTCGGCCCACTCGGGCACGGCTGGGACCGGCTGGACAGGGCCGAGGCGCAACGCCGGTCGGCGATCATGTTCGCCCGGTGGATCGTGTTGATCCGCGGCCTCGTCGGCTCGCAGCATGTCGCTTTCGGGCCGGTCGAGGAGACCGCGGTCAGTGCGGCGCTGCGCATCCTGACCGGTTACCACGAGGGCGGCTCGCGGCTGGCCGAGGTGACCATTCCCGAGCTCTGGCACGCCCTGGACGAGCCTACCGACGAGCTGGTCGGAATCTGCCGTTACGCCGACCGCCGCCACTTCCTCGACGCGAGCCGTACCCTGCGTGACGCTCTGGGCTCGTTGGTCAAGGGCCACCTTGCCGGGCTGTTCGACGATCACACGTCCATCACGGTGGACTGGCGAGCTCCGATCCAGTCGCTGTCGCTGTCCCGCCTCGAGCCGCTCGGCGATGAGGCCGTGGGTATTGCCTTGACCTGCCTGAACTCCTGGGGGCAGGCGATGCGCGAGATCGCCGGGCCCGGCGACATCCGGATCGTCGTTCGGGACGAGACCTGGCGCCAGATGCGGTTGGGCCCGGAGGCGATGAAGTCCCTGGACGCCAACCTGCGGTTGTCCCGACGTGACGCCGACGTGCAGATCCTGCTGGCCCACAAGCCCTCGGACATGCTCACCGCGGGCGACTCCACCTCGCAGGCGGTAGCCATCGCCCGGGACCTGCTGCACCTGTGTGACATCAAGGTGCTGCACGGCCAGGACCAGGCGGTGGCCGACGAGTTGGGCACCCTCCTCGGCCTGGCCCCGATCGCCCAGCAGGTCGTCACCAGATGGGCCATCGCCGCCAAGGGCCGCGCCCTGTGGCTCGTCGGGGACCTCGCCTTCAAGGTGCAGACGGTGCTGACCCCGCTCGAGGAGAGGCTGACCTACACCAACGACGCCATCAAGGCCGGATGACCAGCGATGGGAACGGTCCAGGCAGCAGCCAAACGGCGGGCGTGGCGCATTGTCGTGCCCCTGGCGGCGTTGTTCGTCACCGTCTTCGCCGTCGTGATCCTGCCGATCGCACTCATCGGCGGTGCTGTCGGGATCGGGGCCAGTGCGGCGGCGAGCATGAGTTGCTCGGTCGGCGGCACCGCGGCGTCGGTGGCCGGGGTCGAGCTGGACGCGGTGCAGATGGGCCGCGCGCAGACCATCACCAACGTCGCTGCCAGCAAGGGCCTGGACTCCTACGCGGCCACAGTCGCGCTGGCCACCGCCCAGCAGGAATCCCGGATCCGGATGCTGGCCAACGACGGCTCGGACCCGACCTTGACCAGTTCTCAGGCCGCGATCACCGCCGAGTCGCTGAACTACCCCCACGACGGCCTGGGCCACGACCACGACTCGGTGAACACGTTCCAGCAGCGGTGGACATCCGGTTGGGGGACCGTTGCCGAGCTGATGGACCCGGTCTATGCGGCCGACGCCTTCTACAGCGCGCTGGTCGAAGTGCCGGACTGGCAGACCATCCCGCTGGCCGAGGCCGCCCAGGCCGTACAGGTGTCGGCCTATCCGGCTGCCTATGCCCAGTGGGAGACCTTCGCCAGTCAGTTGACCTCGATGCTGTGGCCGGCCGCCGAAGCAGCCGCGGCCAACCCAGGCGGCGCGACCGCCGGAGTCTGCCCCGATCTGGCCGTGCCCCCAGGGTCCTGGATCCGGCCCACCGACGGGGTGCTCACCTCCGAATACGGAACGCGGGACGGGTCGCTGCACGCCGGCGTCGACATTGCCGGCCCCCGCGACACCCCGGTCTACGCCGCTGCCAGCGGCACCGTCACCCGCGCCGAGTGTTCGAGCTCCTACTGCGACCGAGACGGCAACATGTCGGTCCCCGGCTACGGCAACGTCGTCGACATAGACCACGGCGCAGCGCAATCCACCCGCTACGGACATCTCAGCTCCTACACCGTCAGCGCCGGCCAGGTCGTCTCCGCTGGCGCCTTGATCGGTTACCAGGGCGCCACCGGGCACGTGACCGGCGTGCACCTGCACTTCGAAACCAGCGTCAACGGCACTGCCGTGGACCCCATCCCGTTCATGGCCGAACGCGGAGTCGACCTCTACGTCGAGACCGCCGGCTGACCGCACCGCCCGCCTTCCACTGCCCACCCAGGAGGACCGATGACCATGACAGCCCGCCGAACGAACGCTCCGGCCACAGCCTGGGAGATTCCCGTCGCGGCCACGTGTGTGTGGCTGGCGACCGCAGCACTGCTGATCCCCGCCGGTCGCGGAGTCGCAGCCTGGGCATTCGGCGGGGGATGGGTGTGGCCGCACGGCTCTGAAGCGCTGCTGGCCTCGATCACCGGCCTGGTCAGCGGGAACGCCGCCGCCGGTCTCGACATGGCGCAAGCAGTAGCCCTCCCCCTTGACCGACAGGTCTACGCCGCGATCGTGCTCGGGGAGTTGCTGCTGATCACCGCAACAGTGCTCGCCGTACGGGCGTGGTCGCCCGCGGTGGGCTCCGGTTCGGTGCCGGGGCTGGCCAGCCGTACCGAAGCCGAGGCAGTGCTCGGCGTCAGCCAACTCCGCGGCAACCGGGCACTGCTGCGCCCCGACCTGTACCGAGTGGACCGGGGAAGCCCGGAGGTCGAATCCGGCGTCGACGACCGGCTGCGGGAGCTGTCGGACCACTACACCCACCAAGGCCGGACCGGGCCGCCCCGGTGGGAGGCGTCATGACCCGCTTCGACCCGGCCGAGGTCGGCTGGCGTCTCGGTCGTTCGCGAGTGCCCCGTGGGGTGGACCTGTGGGTTCGCTCTGACCGGACCACTGGTGTCTACGGGCCGCCGGGCTCTGGGAAGACCCTGGACGTGCTCGCCCCCGCCCTGCTCGCCGCTCCCGGCGCTGCGTTGGTCACCCTCACCAGAGCCGACGATCTCCTGCTGACCGTCGACCATCGGGCCAGCGGCGGGCGCCCGGTCGCAGTTCTGGACCCGTTCGGATCCGTTCCCGGTCTCCCGGAGCTGGTCTGGGATCCGGTCGTCGGGTGCGGTGATGCGATGGTCGCCGAACGTCGCGCCAAGGCCTTCGCGGTCGGCACCATGGCCGCCCCGGCTGGCGGCGCCGGGCAGGGCGTGGCGCTGAGTTCGGCGGCGACGAGGTCCGAGGCGACCGAGACCACCAAGGTGCTGCAGGGCTTCTTCCACGCCGCCGCCCTCACCGGGCAGACGATCGACCAGGTGTTGGAATGGGCTGCTCATCCGCAGGCAGCGGGTGAACCCGAGGACATCCTGCGCGGCCACCGGTACGCCGCTGCGCACTGGGCCTTGCTCCTGCAGGGCGTACTCCACGGGGATCCCCGCACCGCCGCGAATACCAGCACCGCCGTCAGAGCGGCCCTGAGCCTGTTCATGCAGCCGACGATCCGGGCCCGCTGCGTGCCCGGTCCCGGCCGGCCGGCCACTGACATCGCGCAATTGATCGCCGCCGGCGGCACGGTGTACCTCCTCGGCCGCGACGACCCCTACGCATCGGCGTCGCCGTTGCTGACCGCTCTGGCCGAGCACGTGTTGGACACGGCCGTACAGCTGGCCGAGGCCTCCCCGCATGGCCGGCTGTGCCCTTCGCTGCTGGCCTGCCTGGACGACTTGCCCTCCACCGCGCCGCTGCCGACCCTGCGTAGGCGGATGGCCAACGACCCGACGTTGGGGATCACGTTCATCTACGCCGCCCAGACCTGGCGTCAGCTGGTCATCCTCTACGGCGAGGACGAGGCTCGAGCCCTGTTCGGCCTGACCAACAACATCGTGGTGCTCGGCGGCGGCAAGGACGGGCGCTTCTACCGTGAGATCTCCGAGCTCCTCGGGGTCACTCGTGTTCGGGCCACCTCCTACAACGCTGGACGCTTGGGTCCGGCTCGCGGCGAGGACGTCTCGATCCTGCGCCCGGCAGAGATCCGCCGGCTGCCGCAAGGCCAGGCACTCGTCGTCGCCGAGAACGCGAGCCCGCTGATCGCCGCGCTGACCCGGCGCATCACCGGCCGGTCCGGGCAGACACTGCTGGCGGCCAAGGCCGCTGCCCGACAGCGCGTCAGCGCCACTCGCCAGCACACCGTGGCCGAACCGGGCCCGCGATGATGGTCCAACCGTTCCCCGCCGCGCCGCAATGGGTGCGTCAAGTCATGTACCTACTGAAAGTGTCAGCCGAGCAGGTCACCGCAGAGGAGCGCGCCCGGCTGCGAGGGTTGGACCGACCGTGGGACCCCTCCGGGTGTTCGGCCCTCAGCCGGCGCCAATTGTGGCCGTGGCTGGACGAGGTCGCCGGCTGGATAAACCACGAGTACGGCTGGCAAACGAGCAGGGCAATCCCAGCGTGCTGGCCGCGGCACCCTCACCTGGTCCAGGAACTCGCCGTGCTGGCCTGCTTGCGTGTCGCCGCCGCTGAGTCAACCGGCCCGCAGGCCCTTGCGGAGTGGCAGCGCACTGAGCTGCCAGGCTTCCTCGACCGGATGGCCGAGCGCCTTGGCCAGATGGGCTGCCAGCCCGGCAGGCACCTCGACTGGCCGGGCCGCTCCCGCTATACCGAATACTTCGGCGCCGAAGCGGTCGACCAGCGCAGCCAACTGTTCGAGGCCGACACCGCATCCGCACCGCGCCAAGGATCGACGACGAGGCGAGCGGCCCCGTCGCCCTCACCACCGCCGGTGTCGGGAACAGCTACGCGATCTCCCGGTAGGCGGCGACTGACTGCAGTTCCCGATCTCGATGACCGTGAAGGAGTCACCAAAGCTCCCGGTGGTCCTCACCCCTTCGGTGGCTCCGGCTCGTCGCGGGTGTAGGGGCTGCCCTGTTCTCCCTCACCCGGCTCCCGTTCCTTGCGGCGAAGGAGGAAGGCGGTGAGTCCGAGCAAGAGGACGAGTACGCCGAGACCGCCGATCTCGATCATCTGGTCCCGGAATTCCGCGCCTTCTCCGGCGGTTTCGGCTGCCTTCACCGACAGCACGATGATCTCCTTGATCGAGGCGATGATCCCGGCCAGCAGAAAAGGCTCGGCGAGAAGTTCCCGCTTGGCCACCGTGATCCGGACTGCGTAGAGCAATTCGACGACGATGAAGACCAGCAACAGGGTGTCCAGGATTTCCAGCGCAACATCTGCGGTCTCCCCAGTGAACAGGGCCACCAACTTGCTGGCGGTCAGCACCAGCAGGGCGACTGAGGTGACCGCGAGGAAGACAGCGATCCCCGCGTACGCAATCGTCTCGGCGACCTCGATGGTCTGGTTGAGCAGCCGGGTGTGCATCGGAACATCCGGCTTGGCGGTGGTCTTGCCCTTGCCGCCTTTCGGGTCTGCCATGTCGGGAATGATGCCCGACAACAACCAATCTCGGCGGGGACGCGGCGGATCAGGGCAACTAGGCTCCGATGCGACCGAGATGGAGTTGATGTGGCCAGCGATGCCCTTGCCCATGTTCCCGGCGGTCTAGGCCTGCCGGTAGTCGGGCACACGCTTGCGTTTCTGCGTGATGCCCGGGGCTTGATGGACCGCAAACGTGAACAGCATGGGGACGTGTTCAAGCTGCGGGTCCTCGGCCGTACGAACGTGCTGTTCCTTACCCCGGAGGCCAACCGGCACATCTACCTCGACCCGGACAAGGTCTTCTCCTCCGAGGGCGGCTGGTCCTCCAGCATCGGTCCGCTGTTTCGCAACGGCTTGATGCTGCGCGACTTCGAGGACCACCACCTGCACCGCCGGGTGCTGCAACAAGCCTTCCGCCGGACGGCGCTGGAGGGGTACGTCGTCGCGATCCACCGGGTCATCGACCGGCATCTGGACGACCTGGGGCCCGGGCCGGTGGACATCTACCGCTTTCTGAAGTGCCTGACCCTCGACATCGCGGCCGACGTCTTCGTCGGTGCCTCTCTCGGTGCGCAGGCGCAGGCGGTCAATGACGCCTTCGTGGCAATGATGGCCGCCTCGGTGACGCCGCTACGGCGGGATCTGCCGGGTACGCCGTACCGTCGCGGTCTGCAGGGGCGGCGCAAGCTCGACGCGATCTTCGGGGCCTTGGTCACCGAGCGGCGGGCCCGACCGGAGGCTGCCGATCTGCTGTCGCGGCTCAGCCATGCGAAGACCGAGTCCGGCGAACTGCTGCCGGCCGGCGAGGTGGTGGACCACATGGTCTTCCTGCTGCTGGCCGCGCACGACACTACGACGGCGACGTTGGCCGTCATGCTGTACGAGTTGGCCCGGAATCCGAACTGGCAGCAGCGGGTCGCCGACGAGGT
>JALZIX010000371.1 GCA_030860025.1 Actinomycetota bacterium | reverse complement strand
GGCCGCACCGGGTCTGCAGGCCGCTGACCATCTCGTGACGACGACCTCCAGCCCGTACGCCTCGGTGTTCGACAACGGGCTGGCCCTGCCGGCCGTCGACTGGATCCGCGATGGTGTCTTGACGAATTTAATCCAGACCCGGGCGTGGGCTGCAAAGACCGGCGCCACCGCGGCCCCGTACATGGACAACCTGATCATGGAAGGGCCGGGCGCCGGACCGTCGACCGAGGAGATGGTGGCCGCCACCGAGCGCGGGTTGCTGTTGACGACGCTCTGGTACATCCGTGAGGTCGATCCGCAGACCCTGCTGCTGACCGGGCTGACTCGCGACGGCGTCTTCCTGGTGGAGCACGGCGAGGTCACCGGCTCGGTCAACAACTTCCGGTTCAACGAGTCGCCGGTGGACCTGCTGGCGCGCGTGTCGCAGATCGGCCGTACCCAGCGCTGCCTGCCTCGGGAATGGAACGACTACTTCACCCGTACGGCAATGCCCACGCTCCGGGTGCCGGACTTCAACATGAGCTCGGTCTCCCCGGCGTCCTAGCTCGCAGCCCCCCCAGAACCAAGTTGATCATCGGATTTCGGCCGGGTTTAGTGGGCGACCGAGCGCAACAAACCCCGACATTCCGATGATCAACTTCGCAACTACGGGAACTGGGTGAGCGGTCAGGCGGGTTGGGTGACCAACTGCGCGGGGGTCGGGTCATCGACGGTGACGCTGGGCGTACCGCGGGAGGCTTGGCGTTCCCGCGACGCCGCACGCATCTCCACAAATCGCGCGGCCTGAGTGTCCAGGCCCCTGAGGAAGGCGGCCAGTTCGTCGCGAGCCTGCTGCCCCGCGGCACCTAAGTCCTCACGCTCGAACACGTTCCAATGCCGCAGGATCGGCTGGATGACCTCGTCATGATGCAGCCGCAGGTCGTAGATGCCCGCCTTCGCGATGATCATGGAGTTCTTCCGGAAGCCGGCCATGTTGGCGCCGGGCATGTCGAAGTTGATGACCTCGTCGGCAACTGCGCGCATTGTGGCGTCCGGGGCGAGGTCGAAGGCCGACGCGACAAGGTTTCGGTAGAAGACCATGTGCAGGTTCTCGTCCGTGGCGATTCGGGCCAGCAGTTTGTCCGCGATCGGGTCGCCGGTCACCTTGCCCGTATTGCGGTGCGACACACGGGTTGCCAGTTCCTGGAAGGACACATACGTGACGGCCTCCAGCGCGGTCTTGTCACCGGAGTCGTACCCGACGGTCATGTAGTCCATCCGAGCCCGCTCGAGTTCGACTGGGTCCACGCCGCGAGTCACGACGAGGTAGTCGCGCAGCGCCACGCCGTGCCGGTTCTCCTCGGCGGTCCAGCGCCCGACCCAGGTGCCCCAGGCGCCGTCGCGGCCGAAGCGGGTGGCGATCTCGCGGTGGTAGGAGGGCAGGTTGTCCTCGGTGAGCAGGTTGGTGATCATTGCGGCCTTGGCCACATCGGAGAGCCGGGACTGCTCGGATGCCCAGTCCTCGCCACCCATGGACGCGAAGTTGCGCCCCTCGTCCCACGGGATGTAGTCGTGGGGGTGCCACTCCTTGGCGATCTTGAGATGCCGCTCGAGGTTTTGCTCGACGATCGGCTCGAGGTCGTTGAGCAAGGTCGCGGTGCTGGTTGGCGCGCTCATTGATCTCCTCAGGGGCTGGTAGAGGCTACGCTTCCGTAGCTTACGGCACCGTAGGGTGCGAGCGCATCGTCAGACTCATCACGTCGACGTGTTGCCAACGTGCAAAGTCGGGGGCTGGGTCGGGGGCTGGGGCCGCTGGCCGCCCCGCGTCAGCGGAACAGCCGGCACACCGGCCGGGGCCTGATGGTCTCCCGGACATCGCCGTAAGGTCCCGATGAGTCGATCTCCAACACGATCGCCCGCGTGATGAGCACGATGGTCGTGGCGTTGATGGGTATTGAGTCACCCTCGATGGAGGCAACTGAGCCGGGTGGGTAGTCGGCCAGCGTGATCTCGACGACGGTGACCCGGTTGGCTTCGCAGGACTTTGTCACCGAATGGCTGGGGACCGGGTCCGCCAGTGCCGGGCTGGCCAGCAGCACCAAGGCCATTGCCAGAGTTGGGAATATGGACAGTCTTCTGATCATGCCGCTCACCGGCGGTCTCCCCCCATGGGACCCCGGAGGCCCGGGGTCCGTTGCCGGCTTGTGGCCGGGCTTTTGCTACGGGATGAGTGTTGCCCTCCTGGCCTCTGGTGTCGATGGCCCACGGCAGTCGTATTTCAGCGGCAGAATGGCCGAACGTGGCCGTACTCGCTGTTGTCGACGAGGGCCTCTGTGGCTGGTTGCAGCGGCTCGGTGCGGATGGAAGCGCCAATGAGGCGCCGGTACGGCATCCCGACCTCGTCGAAGCCATGCGCGACCTCGAGGCGGCCGAGGCACCCAGATGGGTCTTTGCCGATGGCCTGGCCGAGTACCCGAGCATCCTCAGATCCGGCCTGCGGGTTCGCCGCTGCCACGATCTGGCGCTCACCGAGGGCCTGCTCGAGGGCTACGACGGGCGCTGGGGGACACCGCGGCGAGTCGCAGCCGCTTACGCCCGACTGCACGGTCTACCCGTACCCCGCGACCGACCCGTACCGCTGCGGTCAACCCAGCCGACGCTGTTCGACGTCGGCCTCGGCGGCGGTACGGAGGGGGTTGACCCCGGCACCGTGGCCCGCGAGGTCTACGCCGAACAACTGCGTCGAATCGGGCAGACCGAGCGGCCGGCTGCCTTCGGGTTACTCGTCGCGGCGGAATCGGCCAGCGCACTCGTGGCCGTCGAGATGGCCGAGTTCGGCGTGCCCTGGCGCGCCGACATCCACGACCAGATCCTGGTCGAATTGCTCGGCGGACGCGCCCTGCATGGCGCTCGTCCGCCGCGGCTGGCTGCCCTGGCCGACGAGATCGCGGACGCCTTCCCCGGGATCCCGGTCAACCCGGACTCGCCGACCAGCGTGCTGGCTGCCTTCTCTCGGGCGGGCATCGTCCTGGACTCGACGCACGCCTGGGTCCTGCGCCAGACCGGTCACCCAGCGGCTGCTGCGCTGATCGAATACCGCGAACTGTCCCGGATCCTCACCGCGCACGGTTGGTCGTGGCGAGCGGAGTGGGTCGATGGTGGCCGATTCCGACCCGACTACATCCCCGCGGGCGTGGTCTCCGGCCGATGGGCGACCCGCGGCGGCGGCGCCCTGCAGATCCCGCGCCGACTGCGGGAGGCCGTCGTCGCCGACCCTGGTCACGTCCTGGTCATGGCCGATGCCGGCCAACTCGAGCCGCGGGTCCTGGCCGCGATGTCGGGTGACCCGGCCATGGCCCGGGCGGCCGGATCGGAGGACATGTACGCCGCTCTGGCCGCGGAGGCGTTCGGTGGTGAGCGCACGAAGGCCAAGGTCGGCCTGCTCGGGGCGATGTACGGCCAGACCGGCGGTCAAGCCGCGGCGCCGTTGGCAACGCTGCGTCAGTGCTATCCGCGCGCCTTGGACATGTTGGAGCAAGCCGCCCGTACGGGGGAGAACGGCGGGTTGGTACGCACCCACCTGGGCCGTACATGTCCGCCGCCCTCGGTCGCGGCGCCGGCCGGCAACGACGCTGATCTGCCACCTGGCGACGTGGGTGATTCCTCGGCCGAGCCAGCGGACGGACGCGCTGGCGGCGCTCGGGCGCGCGCCCGCGGGAGGTTCACCCGCAACTTCATCGTGCAGGGGACTGCCGCCGAGTGGGCTGCAGCGGTCCTTGCGGCCCTGCGGCTGCGTCTGCTGGATCTGGATCCCTCGGGCGGCGCGGCGCAACTGGTGTTCTTCCAGCATGACGAACTCGTCGTCCACGCCTCCGACGTCCTGGCCGACTCGGTGGTCGAGGCCATTGTCGCAGCGGCGCAGGAGGCCAGCGACCTGCTCTTCCCGGGTACCCCGGTGCGCTTCCCGCTCCAGCCGGTGGTGGCCGAGAGGTGGTCGAAGGGTCACTGAGTCCGCCCGCTGCTCCCATCGTGGACCAGGCACTTTGATCCGGCGACCGCCTACCGTCCGGTAACCTCCGGGCACGCGCGGGCGGCCTGGGCGAAGGAGGTACCCGCATGCGGGTGTTGTTCATCGGCGGTCCGGGTGCCGGGAAAGGCACCCAGTCCGCTCGGATGGCGGCCTTCTTCGGTTTGACGCACCTGTCCAGCGGGGACCTGCTGCGCAAGCACATCGCCGAGGGAACGAAACTGGGTCAGCGGGTGAAGGCATACATGGATCGCGGTGACCTCGTCCCAGACCAGATCGTGATGGACATGTTGCGCAAACCCGTGCTGGCAGCGAGCCGCACCGGTGGTTACATCCTCGACGGCTTCCCGCGCACCGCAGAGCAAGCCGAGGCTGCCTATCTCGTGGCCAGTGAACTCGGCGTCGAGGTCCAGGTCGCCGTCCACCTGTACGTCGAGGACCGGGTCCTGATTGAGCGCCTGCTGAGCCGCGGTCGGGGTGCCGACGACAACGACCGAGCGGTCATCGTGCACCGGATCGAGGTCTACAACCAGCAGACGACGCCACTTGTGGACTACTACGCCGTACGCGAGGAACTCATCAACATCAACGGCGGCCGGTCGGTGGACGAAGTCAGCTGGGAACTGGTCTCGGCACTGCAGTCGCGCAACATCGCGCTCGCCGCCCGGGCCGCAAAAACGAGTTGATCATCGGCAAACCGGGCATTCTCTCGAGATAAATCCCCGGTTTGCCGATGTTCAACTGGGCTGGGAGAGGGGTAGCCGTCATGACCGACACCGTTTACCTGACAAAGTTCGGCATCGCGCAGGAACGCCGCTTGGTGACCGAGATCCCCGGGCCGCGTTCGCGGGAGTTGATGGCCCGGCGCAGCGCTGCGGTCTCGGCGGGCGTCGGCACGATGCTGCCGGTCTTCATCACCGACGCCGGCGGCGGGATCCTGCAGGACGTCGACGGCAACTCCTTCATCGACCTGGCCGCCGGCATCGCGGTGGTCAGCGTCGGAAATGCCGCGCCGGCGGTGGTCGAGAATGTCCGTGAGCAGGTCGCCAGGTTCACCCACACCTGCTTCATGATCACGTCGTACGAGGGGTACGTCGCGGTCTGCGAGAACTTGAACCGGCTGACCCCTGGCGATCACGAGAAGCGCTCGGCTCTCTTCAACTCCGGGGCCGAGGCGGTCGAGAACGCGATCAAGGTCGCCAGGGCCGCCACCGGCAAGCCGTCGGTTGTCGCCTTCGATCATGCCTATCACGGTCGGACGAACCTCACGATGGCCCTGACCGCGAAGTCCATGCCGTACAAGCACTCCTTCGGGCCCTTCGCCGGCGATGTCTACCGCGCGCCGATGTCCTATCCGTACCGCGACGGCCGGTCCGGCGCCGCAGCGGCGGCCGACGCGATCTCGATCATCGACAAGCAGGTGGGTGCTTCGGAGACCGCGGCGGTCATCATCGAGCCGATCCAGGGCGAGGGGGGCTTCATCGTCCCCGCGGCGGGATTTCTGCCTGCGATCTCGAAGTGGTGCACGGACAACGGCGTGGTCTTCGTCGCCGACGAGATCCAGACGGGGTTCGCCCGTACCGGTGCGATGTTCGCCTGCGAGCACGAGGGCGTCGTCCCCGATCTGGTCGCCACCGCCAAGGGGATCGCCGGCGGGCTGCCCTTGGCTGGGCTGACCGGGCGGGCCGAACTCATGGACGCGGTGCACACGGGCGGCCTGGGCGGGACGTACGGGGGGAACCCGGTCGCCTGCGCCGCAGCGCTCGGGGCGATCCAGACGATCGAGGATTTGGGCCTGGTCGCCCGCGCCGGTCAGCTCGAGTCGATCCTGCTGGAGCGGTTGCGGGACATCGCAGCCCGGTGCCCGGTGATCGGTGACGTGCGGGGGCGCGGTGCGATGATCGCGATGGAGTTCGTACGTCCGGGTACGAAGGAGCCCGCCGCCGACGTCTGCGCGGCGGTGGCCAAGGCGGCGCATGCGGCCGGGGTCGTGGTCCTGACCTGTGGCACGTACGGCAATGTGATCCGCTTGCTGCCGCCCTTGGTGATCCCGGAGAACCTGCTGCGCGAAGGCCTCGATGTCCTCGACGAGGCGATCGGGTCCGTCACCGCCTGAGTTCGCATCACCACGGGGACTTTTTACGTATTAAGTGACCTCAGCCGGTCGCCTGAGGGCACATTTCACGTAAAAAGTGCCGTCAGCCGTGACGCTGGCCGACGGGTTCACGCCGGGTCTTCGCGCAGGCCCCAGCGCGAGCCGTACGCGGTGAGCAGAGCCAGGAACGGCCTCGGCGGGAATGCCTCCGGGCCCAGCACGCCGGTCCCCGACCACGCGCCCGTCGCGATCAGCTCCAAGGCCACAACCGGGTTGATCACTGTCTGCCAGACGACTGCCTGGGAGCCGTACTCCTGCATCGACCATTCGTTGTCGAACACGTGATAGAGGTGGACCGCTCGTGGTGCGCCGTCCTTGCCGGTGCCGGTCACCCATACCCCAGCGCACGTCTTGCCGCTCATCTTGTCGCCCAACTCGGCTGGATTGGGCAGGCAGGCGGCGACAACATCGCGCGGCGACTGCGTCTTCGGGCTGCACCACATCACCCGACTCAAGGACTGGCCCTTGATGCCCGCCGACATCGTGTCCTTCCAGCTGAAACCGGTCGGCTTCTTCGGCCGCAACCCGGCCCTGGCCCTCCCGAGCAGCCCGGGTCGCACTAACGGCACTTTTCACGTGAAATGTCCCATCAGACGGCCCTCTGAGGGCACTTATCACGTGAAATGTCCCGGAGGTGGGAGCACAGCAGGGTCTGCGGGGTGCCGGGTCCAAGGGCTAGCTGACATCCTGCGGAGATGACCTCGAGCACCGGACTACGCACCCTGCAGAACGTCATCAACGGTGAACGCACGGACGCGGCGGACGGCCGTACCAGCGACGTGATCGACCCGACCACCGGACAGCCCTACGCCCAGGCGCCGGTCAGCGGGCAGGCCGACGTCGACGCGGCGATGACCGCGGCCGCGGCGGCGTTCGAGAAGTGGCGGGACACCACACCGTCGGATCGACAGAAGGCGCTGCTCAAGATCGCCGACGCGATCGAGGCGCGGGTCGACGAGATCGTCAAGGTCGAGAGCGAGAACACCGGCAAGCCGATCGGGCTGACCACGAGTGAGGAGTTGCCGCCGGCGATCGACCAGATCA
>JALZIX010000364.1 GCA_030860025.1 Actinomycetota bacterium | reverse complement strand
AGGGCGCCGACGACGATCACGACGGCCGCCTCGGCTGCCCTGCCACTGACCCCCAGGAGCAAGGCGACCAGCCCTCCGGCCCCCGACATCTGGGCCAGCAGGTAGAAGATCGACACGACCAGCGTGGAGACCGCCGCCGCCGTACGGACCGGGCCCTGGCGCATCCGGAACGCGAGCACGTCGGCCATCGTGTACCGGCCGGTGTTGCGGAGCAGTTCGGCGACCAGCAGCAGAGCGACCAGCCAGGCGACCAGGAAGCCGATGGAGTAGAGGAAACCGTCGTACCCGTAGACCGCAATGGCCCCGGCGATGCCGAGGAACGAAGCAGCCGAGAGGTAGTCACCGGCGATCGCGAGGCCGTTCTGGCCAGAGGTGATGGTCCGCCCGGCGGCGTAGTAATCAGTCGCGGTCCGGTTGTTGCGGCTGGCTCGGAACGTGATGTAGAGGGTCACGACCACGAACGCCAGGAAGATCGCGATGTTGACGATCGGTTCGCCGGGCGTGTCCACAGCCTCGGCGGCCAGCAGGCTGGGGTCAGGCATTGCTGTCGGTCCCTTCCAGCTCGTGGCGGATCTTGTCCGCGACGGGGTCGGTGTTCTTGTTGGCGTGTCGCACATACATGGTGGTGATCACGAAGGTGGACACGAACTGGGACAGCCCAAAGAGCAGACCGACGTTCACGTTGCCGAAGACCTCGCCGCTCATGAAGTCCGGTGCGTACGTCGTCAGCAGGACATACAGCAGGTACCAGGCCAGGAAGACCACGGTCATCGGGAAGGCGAAGCGGCGGAACCGACGGCGCAGTTCAGTGAACTCCGGGGAGTTCTGCGCCTCGACGTACTGCTCCGGGGTGAGCGTTAGACGCTCTGCTTGCTCGGTCACCAGGGGCACTCCAGAGACAAGGACCCGGCAGGCCCTCTACCGGGTGATGGCGGTCACCGTAAGGACTGCGATGGGTGCGCGAGGGGCCGCCGGTCCAATCACGCGCCGAGAGGCCGATCCGTTTCGCCGGGCGGGCCCGCGCGTACGACGAGCGGTCGGTGCAGGAATGAGAACCTGTTCAACCTTTGGCGGCCGCGGGCTTCGCCGCGCTGAGCGCCGCGAGTACGGTGCTGATCTCGCGCAGGACCTCGTCGGTCGCGGCCGACTGATCCGTTGACCGGGCGACCATCATCGCGCCCTCGCATATCGCCCCGAGCAGCAGATGGGCCAGCGGTCGGACCGGGCGGGGAGCGATCCGGCCCGCAGCGATGGCCGCTCGTAGGCCCTGGCTGAGCAGTTCCAGGGAATAGGCAACTTCGATGTCGCGCATCGCTTCCCAGCCCAGTACGGCCGGCGCGTCGAGCAGGGTGATCCGCTGAACCCCGGGATCCAGGGATGCCTTCAGAAAGACCCGGCAGCCAGCCTGAAAGCCGTCCCACGGATCGGCCTCGGCGAGGTAGGCAGACGACACAAGCTCGGCCAGCCGCTCCTGCTCGCGTACGAACACCGCCTGGAAGAGCTCACGCTTGCCACCGAAGTGGTGATAGAGCGCTCCCTTGGTAACCCCGGCCGCCGCCACCACGGCGTCAAGGGGCGTCGCTTGATAGCCGTCGCGGGCGAACAGCACACGAGCGCGGTCGAGTAGTTCAGCGGTCGTGGATGCCGAGCGCTCGCGAAGGGTTCGCCGTACGGAGTGCCCACCTCTGGCCATGTGATCCAATCTATATTTGCATAGTACGTACCCCTAGTACGTACCTATGGTACGTTTCTGGCATGGCTACTTCCACTCCTATCGCCATCGACTCGTTGCTCCAGCGTTATGCCGCCGCGAAGAACGCGCATGACGTGGACGCGATCCTGTCGTTGTGCAGCGACGACTGTCGCTACGCAACGGTCGGCCTCGGTGCGCCGATCCGCGGCAAGACTGCATTGCGAGCGTTCTACTCCGCCCTGTTCGAAGCGCTGCCGGATTACGCCGGCGAGTTCGAGGGGACGGCTTTCGGGCCGGATTCGGCGGTCGTCTGGGGTCGCTTCACCGGGACGTCGAGCGCCCAGTTCATGGGAATCGAGGTCGAGGCGGGCCGTCGTATCGAGATTCCGGTCACTTTCGTGTGCCAGTTCCGGGACGGACTGGTCGAGCGCGACCGAGGCTTCCTCGACACTGCGACACTTGCCGAACAGCTGGGAGTGCCGCTCGAAGGCATCCGCCCCGGCGTACCAGTCGACAGCCGGAGTGCGGACGCAGCCAGCTTCGTCGAGCGATTCCAGCAGGTCTGGGCACATCCACAGCCGGATGCCTTCGCCACCCTCGTCACCCCGGACGCGGTAGCCGCCTGGCCTGGGCTCGAGCCGATCCGGGGCCTCGACTACCCCAAGCACATCGCCGGTCTGCTCGCGCTGGCTCCCGACCTGAGACTGGATGTGACCGAGCACGCCGAAGCCGGAGAAGTGACGTTCATCAGCTGGCAAGCCCAGGCAACGGTGAACGGCCAGCCGCTTTCGTGGACAGGAATCGATCGCTTCCGCCTACGTGACGGCCGCGCTACCGAGGTGCTCGTTGCCTGCGACACACTTCCCCTGCTGGATGCGATACGTCGATCCGGATGAGGAGCAGCGGTGGCTGACCACCAGGTGAACCTCAGGCAGGGCACCATCCACTACCGCGACACGGGCAGCGGCGAGTCGATCGTGTTCGTACACGGTCTGCTGGTCAACGGCACGCTGTGGCGCAAGGTCGTGCCCCTGCTGGAGGGTCGCTTTCGCTGCATCGTCCCGGACTGGCCGTTGGGCGCGCACCCGGAAGGCATGCCCGCCAGTGCCGACCTGACTCCGCCAGCACTGGCCAGCCTCATCAACGACTTCCTTGCCGCGCTGGACCTGCAACAGGTCACGCTGGTGGGCAACGACACCGGCGGGGCGCTCTGCCAGATCGTGGCCACCGAACATCCAGACCGGCTGGCCCGCCTCGTCCTCACGCCGGCCGACGCGTTCAAGAACTTCTTGCCGCCGATGT